>CAZIQY010000010.1:0-55631 GCA_964541605.1 uncultured Syntrophaceae bacterium
ATTTGATAAATATATTATTTAGAATTTGTTGACATAAAAACACCACTTCCGTATACTTTCATCATATAAAAAGCACGTTCTTATCCCACATCATTCTGATTGCCTCGACAGGACAGAGATAATATGTTGCCTGAGCTTTCCGAGGAAGAAAAAATCAGCTACATGCATCACCTGTTGAGCAATGTCCTGGAGATGAGTTTTCAGATGATGGAGTTGCAAAAAAAAACCAGCCTGCGAAATTTGCAAGATGAATTGAGGGGTGAAGGCGACGTAATAATACAAAAACACCTCCGATTCACACTGTTCCCGGTGGGACGGGTGAACGAAAGGGTGTAGAGAGCAATTTCTACGCCTGCCGTGTTTGCAAAGGAGGTAACGAAAATCCTGCCAAGCCTGCTACCAGCTAAGGATGGAAGGACAATCGTTGCCTTTTGTATTTTTTGGAGATGGTAAGGAAAAGAAGGGAGGTGAGGTTTACAGGCTTACTTTCATGGAAGAAACATCATGATGTTTAAACTATGTCGCCCTGGCGACACTTATAAAGAAGGGAGGAAAAATAAGCAATGTGGTTTTTACGATTGAATATGACGGATCAGACCTGTAAATTGGAGGAAGTTCCGTCAACCTACAAAGATTTTGGCGGGCGGGGATTGTCTTCCTCCATCGTTGCGGCTGAGGTTCCGCCCCTCGCTCATCCCCTCGGTCCTTTTAACAAGCTCGCTTTTTGTCCCGGGTTCGTGACGGGGACGGCGGCGCCCACATCAAGCCGCATCTCCGCGGGCGCCAAATCACCCCTGACCGGCGGGATCAAGGAATCCAACGCGGGCACAGCCTGGTCCCGCGATCTGGCTTCCATGAGGATAAAAGCCCTGATTGTGGAGGGGCAGCCGAAAGAAAAGAAGCGTTTCTCAGGTGCTTACCTGTCCTGGGACGCTCAGGCGGAAAAACCGAAGGTAGAGTTTTTCGATGCCGGGGAATACTCGGGCAAGAGTCTCTTTGATGCCTTTCCAAAACTATACGAGCGTTTCGGTCAGAAAGTCTCCATAGCGGGATGCGGCGTTGCCGGAGAGTACGGATACGGAAATGCGGGGATTGTTTACAATGATATGGAAAAACGTCCCAGCCGTTATTCGGGGCGTGGCGGTCTGGGTTCCGTGTTGGGAAGCAAAAAGTTGAAGTTCGTCGTAGTCAATAATGCAGGAGCGCCAGGCGTTCAATTTGCCGACAAGGCATTGTTTGATCAGGGACGCAAAAAGGTGGTAGATGCGCTGATGACCCATGCTATCACCAAGCCAAAAGGCGCACTCAACACCTACGGCACAGCCGTGCTGATCAACATCCTGAATGAGGCCGGCGGCCTGCCCACCCGCAACTTTTCAACCGGCCGCTTCGAAGGAGCGGCAAAGATTGCAGGCGAGGCTATCTTTGAGGGGAACAAACAGCGTCTGGGGAAGGAACTGTACAATCATGCATGCAGTCCTGGTTGTATTATCCAGTGCTCCAACACCTGGCACAAGCCGGACGGCACGGAACATGCCTCATGCGTGGAGTATGAGTCGGATTGGTCGCTCGGTGCGAACTGCGGAATCGACAACCTTGATGACATTGCTGAACTGATTTGTCTTTGTAATGCTTACGGGCTGGATACCATTGAAACAGGCACCACCATCGCCGTGGCAATGGAAGCCGGCGTCATTCCCTTTGGTGACGGAAAAGGAGCGATCAAACTATTGCATGAAATGGGAAATGGGACACCGATTGGCCGTATCCTGGGCGGCGGTACGGAATTTACTGGTCGAGCCTTTGGTCTAACACGCGTACCCACCGTGAAGGGTCAGAGTATGCCTGCCTATGAACCCAGAGCCGTCAAGGGGATTGGCGTGACCTATGCAACGAGCACCATGGGTGCGGATCACACCGCCGGTTATACCATTGCTACAGAGATCCTGAGTGTCGGTGGCAAGGCGGATCCTCTGGATCCCGAGGGGAAGGCGGCTCTCAGCCGCGGCTTCCAGGCTGCAACGGCCTTTATTGATTCTTCCGGTCACTGCCTTTTCATCGCATTCGCCGTGCTGGATATACCGAGCGGGCTTGCAGGTATGGTAGAGGAGTGCAACGGTGTTCTGGGAACAAAATGGACGACGGATGATATTGGTCGGATTGGTACTGAAATCCTCAAGAAAGAGAGGATGTTTAACGAGGCAGCCGGTTTCACGAAAGTGCACGATCGCCTGCCCGAATTCATGGCATACGAAAAATTGCCGCCTCACAATGTTGTGTTCGATGTGCCCGACAAAGTGCTGGATTCCGTTTACGGCGAACTCTGAAATCGGATGATAAAGCGGGTAGGATAATTACTGCCCGCTTTATCTTAATGTGGTGATAGGTGTCGGCTGGATCCGGTTGAAGATCGGCAAATTTTCCCACAGGTCTTGAGGAGATGAAGATGCATATCCAGGTAAGGTTATTCGCAACCCTGGTTCGCTGCATTCCCGGAGTGAAATCAGGCATTTCCTTTGATGTGGAGCTTCCCGAAGGAGCCTCCATCTCATATCTTGTCAAACAGTTGAATCTTCCGGAAAACGAGGTGAAGGTATCCTTTGTCAACGGTCGGACACAGTCTCTGGATTTTCTGTTGAGACCCGGGGACGAAGTCGGCATTTTCCCGCCTGTTGGAGGAGGCTGAATTGGAAAATATCATGGTTGATCTCTGGCTTTATGGCGAACTGGCGCGTTACGGAGGGGAGAGCGCCGAGCCCGGATACGCCAACCTGCAACTGTCAATTCCGGCAGGGAGCACCCTTCGTGATCTGCTGAAACATCTGGCCATGAATACCGGGGAACGGGGTATTACATTTATCAACAACAAGTTGAGCGCCATGGTCGGAATTCAGCCTGACCTGGACTACAGGTTAATCAACAACGATCGCGTGGCTTTTTTCCACCTTAAGAGCATGTGGCCCTGTCAGTACCGTCAAAACGCCGCAATGACGGAGGAAATGTTACAGGCGATGATTGCCAGGGAGGACAAAGGCCTGCACCATACCTGACCATAACGTTTCTCATTATTTCAAATCATTATCAGGTAACATTTGGGGCTCGTCTAATTGTGCCTGTCAGATATTGGAAAATTCGCGTATATTAAGTTCGATGATCTCGTAAAAAGTTAAAAACCATGTCACTCCCGCGGAGGCGGGAGTCCAAAGCTATTTAATATTACTGGATTCCCGCTTTCGCGGGAATGACAAATAGAGACGAAACCTGCCTTTTTACGAGGGTGTTAAGTCTTGATTTTTCCATGAAAGCAAAAGGAGTGGGGGGTATATGAAAAGAATCTCAAAATACATCATCCTCGTGATACTTATTCTTTCGACCGGTTGCGCTCACGACATGGTTTCAGAACGAGACCGCCTGCTCATGGCAGCCCGCTATGGCGAACTTCAGAAATACGTGGAAGAAGAAATCCGACAGTCAGGTGTCGCGAATACGGCCAAGCTGTTTCCCCTGTGTGTTGCCTATTCGGCCTTGAAGCGTTATGACCAACTCTTTGAATGTTGTGACCGCCTGGAAAACAATATCCGTGAGGGCGACAAAAGCAATGTGGATTTTGAGGAAATGGCACGAAAAAATCCTCTGATCGGGGGAATTGCCAAATCACGATTTTCTCATGAGAAGGAAACCATTGGCGATGTTAGCTTGTGGCCTTATCTTTTTCGCGCCGAGGCATACATTGATCTCGCACAATATGAAAAGGCGATTGAAGAAGCAAAAAAAGCCTACGACAGGGCTCCCATCGGTGTGCAGCAACGAAGCAATCATATTTTTGCGATGAGAGCCCTCAGTCTGGCCTATGTCCTGAACGGGAACAGAGAAGAGGCGCAACGGGTGGTCAACGAATTAGAAAACACAAGCACGCCATATCCTTATACTCTTCTGGAAGCGGATAAGAACATTGGTCTTACACGCACCTATCTGGCTCTGAGTGAATTTCAAAAGGCATTCGAAGTCATCCGCCGTGATGACGGCGCCTCGTTTCGACGCAGTATTGACATGATTACTGGCGCGAGCCTGAAGGGTGAAAGTATGTTCGTCTGGCAGCAGCTGCCTAAATTATTTATGCAAAACAAATGTTTGATGGAAACAGGGCAGATCCAAAAGGCGAAAAAGGGATATGACGAGATGTTGAAAGTGCCTCAGACCAGGGTGAATGGCCAGATTTACTGGATGATTCTGTATGACCGGGGCCGAATTGCCGAACAGGAAGGCAATCTCAAAGAAGCTATCGGTTATTACCGCCAATCCATTGATATTATCGAACAGCAACGTTCGAGCATTAACACGGAAGCCAGCAAAATCGGATTTGTGGGAAACAAACAGAGCGTTTACCATCGTCTGGTTTCGTCCATGTATGCTGACGGTCAACACGGTGCGGCATTTGAATATGTGGAGCGTTCCAAATCCCGTGCTCTCGTCGATATGCTGGCCACAAAAGAGGATTTTGGAAATAAAACCGGTGATGAAAGGGCGATCCGTGAGCTGCTTGCCAGAAACACCAACGAAGAGAAAGAACTGCAGGTGCAGGATATATCGTTGAACACATCCCAGACGCGAAGCATCGTGATAAAAAACAGGGAAAAATTGATGGAGCAATCACCGGAACTGGCATCCCTTGTCAGTGTCACATCTCTTGCCACCGCCGAGATTCAATCGAATATTCCTAAAGACGAAGTGCTCATTGAGTATTACTATGCAGAAAAGGATATGTTCGCATTTATCCTGTCGGCACAGGGATTAAAAACCGTTAAGCTGAACAGCAATAACCTTGCAGAAAACATCCAGCAGTTCCGAAAGCTCCTGGAAAGTCCGGTTTCGGGTGACTATATGGAACTATCACGGCAGATATACAAAAGACTGATCCAGCCTTTGGAGAGCTCTCTGGGACATCGCAAGATTATTATTGTTCCCCACGGCGCAATGCACTATCTTCCCTTTAATGCCCTGCACGACGGGAACAAATATCTCATTGAGCATTACAGTATCCGGATACTCCCAAGCGCCAGCGTGATTAAATACCTGCACGTTAAAAGGATGTCCAAGCCGGCTGATATCCTGGTATTCGGTAATCCTGACCTTGGGGATCCCCGTTATGACCTTGTCTATGCCCAAAATGAAGCCATATCTGTCGCCAGGACACTGCCAAAATCCAGAGTGTTCATCCGCCAAGAAGCAACTGAAACGGCATTTAAAAAATATGGAAGTGGCTTCAAATTCATTCATTTCGCAACCCATGGACGGTTTAATGCCGATACACCTTTGAAGTCTGCTCTCATGCTGGCCAAGGATGCGGAAAATGACGGGATGCTGACGGTGGATAAACTCTATTCCACAAAGCTTGATGCCGATCTGGTAACCCTGAGCGCATGTGAAACGGGCTTGGGAAAGATTGCCAATGGGGATGACATTGTAGGGTTGACCCGCGGATTTCTCTATGCGGGAAGCAGTTCCATCGTGGCGAGTCTATGGAAAGTGGATGATCTCGCCACCTCACACCTTATGACGCAATTTTATTCCAACCTGAGGACAACAGAAAAGCGCGAAGCGTTGCGGCAGGCACAATTGCAGAACAAGAAACAATACCCCCATCCGTACTACTGGGCGGCATTTCAATTGACCGGTAATGCGGAATAGGCAAGTAGTTCTTTTGCCATGAGACATGCCAACGACAAGGAAAACACCACAACAACGGAGTTATCCTGACTTTTGACGTAATGTGTATACCATCGGGGAAATAGCTTACCCGGATCTTGTCAGCCTTATCAGGGATCGTGGCGCTCCCTGACTGAAGAATTATTTTATAACCTCCATGAAGGCTTCTATTCTCGTTTCGTTCTGGGCGTCGGTAAAGCTCCTTTCGTCAATCATGTCTGCTTCGATAACGAGCGAAGAGATTCCCCTTTTGTTCTGAACGATCCTCTGAATGTCGTACTGGCCGAAGGAATAGGGTTTGCAGCTCCTGTTGGAGTGCATGACGATGCCGTCGATGTCATATTTGTCGACCATCGCGAGAACCTCCTCCGCCATCTGGTCAATACCGATGTTGAGGTAGATGCGCGTATAGCCCTCTGCCATGGTCTCAAGAAAGTCGTTCTCGTCGATATATCTCAACGCACCGCACCATGCGGAGGTATAGGTATCGGCAACGAGGCAGGCATTATGGGAGGCAAACTTATCAGAGAGCCATTTGGTTCTGTACCAGACGGGTATGTTGTCCCACAGGAGCCTGTACTTTTCGTTCGCGACGGCGCCGATTCCATTGGCCATTCTTTCGAACATTTCATTGAGGAGTATCATGTAATAATCGATGACCTGCTGCGTACCGCGGAGGGTCACAATCAGCGCAAGGTGAAAGAACGCGTCAAAAGCGCTCAGCGGCGCCGGTTTGTGCGTCGCGGTATCAAGAACGGCCTGCCATAGACGTTGTCCCTGAATGGAAAGCTTCCCCACCTCCTTCATTCTGTCCCGATCAAATTTCTTTCCGCAGGCGACTTCCAGAAATTTAATGTATTCATCAATTTGCTTCCGGACATATTTTCTGGCTTCATCCGGAAAATCGGTATGACAGAAAGGCGTATCGAGAATGAAAAGAGGCGCTTTGTAGTATCTGGCCTGTATTTCGTACCATTTCAGCACCGTGCCGCAGATATTGTTGCAGCATATCAGCATATCGGGCCGGGGAAGACCGCCGATAGGACCTCCATTGATGGGGGCGCAGGCAATGTCTGAACGCGCATAAGAACAAAGGTCTCTGGCATACCCCATAATTTCAGATTTCTCGCACAGATCCGTCCCCATCTTGCTCGCCCCGATCATGGCGCCGTGGTTTTCCGGGTAAACAGGGATGACATCCATGGCAATAAGAGGCTCGACAGGCCCTCCGCTTGTAATCCAGGCCACTTTTTTCCCGTTTTGTTCGGCTGTTTTGGCGTCTATGTAATAGAGCGTCATGATCTCTTTCATTTTAGCGACAGCCTTGATTTTACGTTTTTCTTTTTCCGGGTCTTTTTCTGCCATCTTTATTCTCCTGCTTAGGGAATTACGCCTGTCTAAATCATTTCAAGGAATGCTTCGAGCCTTGTTTTCAATTGTCCTTCAGAGGGGAGCTGATCTTCCACCTCAAAAAGCATGTTTGGTATTCCTTCCTTGTCGAGCGCGTCCTTCAGATAGGGGTAGTCAAAAGCATGTGGATCACAGAATTTGAGGAATAGAAATATCACCCCTTCGGCTTTATTTTTCTTTACCATCTCCAAAAGGCTTTCGGCTCTCCCGGTTAAACTGGAATGCTTTGCCGGACACACAATGCGGTTTAGATATCTTTCGGAAATGGCGGTAATGGGATCAACGTCCGTATTGATAAGGTCCTCAAAATACTTCGATCCCGTACAGAAATCATCCCATACAACGACACCGCCAGCCTCTTCAATCATCTGATAGATATCCGGATGGCTGCACGTGCCGCCGGAGAGGATGAGGCGTTTGCGCTTGGTGGTGCTTTTATCCGTTCTCTTTGCTTCGAGTTCTGCGACAATTTCATCCAGCTTTTCAAGGTAGAGATTCCGGTCCATCATCATCGATGACCGGATGATCTTATGGACGTCACTACCTTTGATGACATCAGGATTCACCTGCCTGAGTTCGTATATTCTTCGAATGCCGCTGCGTATCCGGTTGTAAGTGATAATCGAATGCTTTAACAATTCATCGGAGATGCTTGTATTCAATACGAATTCTAAGTCTCTCCTGAATTTGCTGATGATATCTGTCAAATATTCTCTTGCGCTTTCCGAGTTTAATTTTACCGGAAGGATGACGTCGACATGGAAGGCAAAAGACAGATTCAACCGCCATATGTCGGACAGTCTCTGAATGGAATCACAGGTATGGGGAAAAACAATGCCATCGAGAAAATTCAAATGACCTGATAAAGCGTCTTCGAGGCTCCTCCGTACCAGTGAGCAGCAGTATGATTGCAGGTGCGAATCGGACAGATGTATCCTTTCATTGACGCCGAAGATCCGAAAGGGTAGGGCGTCAGCCGCAAATATCAGTTCTTCCGGGGTGTAGGAACAGAAATATCCGACAACTTTCCGGTTGGTCGATTTTTTATATTCTGCGGTATATTCGTAAGGATTGCGTTGTATTTCATTCAATTCATTCAGAATGTTCATGGGGGTGCATTCTCCGTTTTCTTATTCGCCGCTATACTTTCCGGCTTTTTTCAGACGGGCAATTTCTTCCTGCTCAAGTTCTTTATAAGCAACTTTACCGATAAGGGTTATGGGTAAATTGGGCCTGAATTCGATTTCTCTGGGACAGCTCCACTTGATCAGATGTTTCCTACAGTGCTCGATCAATTCTTCTTCCATCTCGGGGCAGGCCTTTGACGGGTCTTTCAGCACAACAAAACCCTTCACGCGCTGTACCTGGGATTCATCAGGAACCCCGATAATGCATGCCTTGTCTATATCGGGATGCTGATACAGAACATCTTCCACGTGGGAGGGATATACGTTCATGCCGGAGGATTTGATCATTCGTTTCAGGCGGAGTTTAAAGTAAAAAAATCCATCTTTGTCCATGAATCCGATATCACCGGTATGAAGCCAGATCTTTCCATCGGGATGACGTTTCAATACACCGGCCGTTTCCTCAGGGTGACCCAGGTAGCCAAGCATGACGGCGGGGCCGTGTAGACATATTTCTCCCTCTTCCCCGATAGGGGCTTCTTCCGTGGATTCGACCCTGACGATCCTGGCAAGCATGTCCGGAAATGGAATTCCGATGCTCCCTTCCCGGTATTCGGTAAGCGGTGTGGCCATAATCGCTGTGACCGCTTCCGTTAATCCGTAACCCTCGAGTAACTGAACGTTTCCCCCCTGTTTTTTGACGACAGCCTCAAATCTTTCCTTTACAACCCTTGGCAGGGAATCGGCGCCGCAGAAGGTCGCCCTAAGGCAGCTCAGATCTGTTTTCTGGAATAAAGGATTACGGCTGAGGGCGTCAAATAGGGTGGGGACCCCCACAACGACATTGGGCCGTTTGCTCTTGATCAGTTTTGCCACGATCTCCGGCGTAAACTGGGGAACGAGGATGCTCTTTGAACCCCCCATAAAAACGGCGTTGATACAGACCCCCAGTCCAAAGCCGTGAAAAATGGGCAGGATGGCCAGCATGGAATCATCTTTAGACAGTTTGCCCCAGGCTGAAACCTGCATCCCTTCGCTGATGAAATTCATGTTGGACAGCATGATGCCCTTGGGGACACCCGTGGTACCGCCGCTGTACAGAATGACAGCCATCTCGTCCGTCGACATGTCAGCCATGGGCGCCGGAGGATAGGCTTTTTTCATCAGATCGCCCCACCATCTGACTGTGGGATCAGGCGGCACTTTCGGAATCTTTCGGCCTTTCGTCAGGTTGAAGCCGATCTTTTTTACAAGGCCGAGATAATCCGGAATCCTGGCCAGAATCAGCACCCGAAGGTCAGTCTTCTTTTTAACCTCGCTGAATTTGTTATAAAAAGCATCAAGGGTCAGGGCGAATGTGCTTTTACTGCTGTTCAGATAGAAGTAAATCTCTTCAGGTGTGGATAGAGGATGAATCATGCTTGCCGCGGCGCCAAGCTTGTTTGCCGCGTAAAAGCAGATGATTCCCTGGGGCGTTGTCGGCATGGATATGGTGATCCTGTCTCCCTTTCTTAAACCAAGGCTTGCCAGGGCGTTTGCACAATGATCGATCTCTTTGCCGAATTCGCGGTATGTTGATGTATATCCGAGGAAATCATACGCGATGGCATCCGGGTAACGATTGACGGTCATCATCACGGCTTCATACAGAGTTACCCGCGGATAAACGAGGCTTTCCGGAACGTGACCGTAAAATTCCAACCAGGGTTTTTTATTGTTCATCCTGGCAAACCCTCCTTGTTCATGTTAAAATCTTTTTTAAGAAAATGATTGTAAATAAGGATGGAAATTTACTATCATTTTCTGGTTAAATGATCAACAAGATTGTTCATCGGGTGCTATTCCATATGGAGCAGGAGGTATTGTCTTTGTTGAATGTCAAACAGTTTCGTTATGGTGCTGACAATCTGGGTTATCTGGTTTATGGTCTGAAAAAAGCAATGGTCATCGATGGAGGCGCTTATAAGGAGATGCTCGGTTTCATTGAGCAAAAGGAGTTAAATCTGCAATTTCTCACAAACACGCACGATCATTATGACCATACGTCAGGCAACAGCCATTTTCTCAATCTTCCCGGCGCTCGTATGTTAAGTTACGAAAGTCTCATCAGGGAAAAAGAAATAGCGATAGAGGGAAAGAAGATCAAAATCTTCAATACACCCGGCCATACAGAAGATTCTGTGTGCTTCTATGTTGACAATATATTGATTTCCGGTGACACCCTTTTCAATGGGACCATTGGAAATTGCTTTACAGGCGATCTTGCAGGTTTCTTCCAAACCGTCAGAAATCTTATGACGCTCCCTGCCGAGACCATTGTTTATGCAGGTCATGATTACGTGAAGGATGCGATGTTGTTTGCAAGGAATCTTGAGCCTGATAACGTGAATATTGATATTTATTTGAGAAAATACAGTCCCGATCACCTTTTTTCAACCCTGGCGGAGGAATTCCGGGTCAATCCCTATATGCGTTTTAACGATGATGGGATTGTCGCCCTTCTTCGAAAGCGAGGTCTGCCCCGGAAAACCGAATGGGAGCGCTGGCAGTCCTTGATGTCGATTGAATGAATTTCCGTGTAAAGTGCGTCTAACGGACGATAAGACAATATGATTTTAACTTCATGACCGGGTTGTATGAATTTTTCGATTGTGCAAGATTTGGCATGTTCATGTCGCTTTCCTTGTTGATATATTTGTACCGGTTGAAAAGGCGTCTGGCACATTCATTATCCAGAAACTGATAGAGACCCTTGATGTTGGAGAAAGCCTTCTCGAAATTAAGAACGCCCATATCGTCTGTCAGATATGAACAGATACCGAATGCACTCACCTCACCATCGACACGAATGAGGATACCCTGGGCTTCCAGCTGATCAAGGTTTTGAAGTGCATTGATGGTTGCCATCTTTTCACAGGCCAGACTTTCATCCTGATCGAGATCGCAGTTACGCTGATCGCACCATTTCTGAAGAAACAACATGCAAGCGCCGACACTATCAGAGCTGATCCACTCAATGTTAACCCTTCCAGGAGCACTGTATTGCTTATTAAACTGGTGAATTTGATTTCTCTGTCTGGAATACCTGTTTCCCTTCAGTTGGACAAGATCTTCCGTGAGGTAGATATAATCCTCGAATTCAGGCTGTTCGAGGATGGTGAAATAGCGTTCCACGTGATATCGCTCATACGTGGCGATAAACGTTTCCGGAACAAAACAATACCTTGCTACGCCGGTTTTATTCGCAAGACTGTGTAGATATTCGGGTGTAATGATCTTCTTAAGAGAAAGGGGGAGGATCAGGTGGCGCTCTTCCGGTCGGCTCTCCAGTTCGTTTAAGATAATCAATGTGTCGTCTTCAACGGCGAAATAAGCCTTTGAATTGGGATTGCTCCATACAATGATGGAAAAAAGAGAGTAGGTGCTAAGTTGATATGACTGTTTTTGAAAAAATATCTTCAGCGTGTAATAATCATCAATCGTTATGGGGATGAATTGCATATTGAATTTCCTTTAAACGCCTGATCGCTTTCCTCGGACATTGACTGGATATCACGTTTCATGAGAAAAAGATTCGTAAATTAGTGGTATAGAGCGTTTAAAATCATAACCGGCTTGTTGTGTCAAGTTAAGACTGATGTTGACAATTCCATACGTAATGAATATATAGGGATCATGCTTGCGTCTCGCGAGAGTGGCGGAATTGGCAGACGCACTGGACTTAGGATCCAGCGGGTAACCCCATAGGAGTTCAAGTCTCCTCTCTCGCACCAGATTTCTAGGTACATTCAAATTTGACAGTAAGGAGTAGTGTGTTGTGGGTGAAACGACGGTAGCCGTGAAAGTTGAAGATATAAGTCCTGTTAAGAAAAAACTGTTGTTCGACATTTCGTGGGTAGATGTTAAAAATGAACTCGATGCATGCTACCGTGATATGAACAGGAAAGCAAAGATTAAAGGATTCAGACCAGGCAAGGTGCCCAGGAAAATCCTTGAATCCATGTATAAGGATCATGTCGAAGGGGAAGTGATAACCAATCTGGTTAATAAGCATTACTGGGATGCTGTTAAGGAAAAGGGGATTACCGTAGTAGCACAACCGGACATTGATCAAAATGGCATCGAGGAAGAAAAGAATTTTGTCTTTGCGGCAACCGTTGAAGTGGAACCTTTCATCGAACCGAAAAATTATATCGGGCTGGAACTCGAGAAGCATGAAAAAAACGTGACGGAAAGTGACATCGAGGAAAGACTCCAGCAAATTCGTCATATGTTCGGTACGATGGAGGAAGTCGGCGATGACAGAGAAGTTAAAGAAGGAGATTTTACCGTCATTGACTTCACAGGGACACTTGACGGAGAAGCTCTTAAAGAAATGACAGCCGAAAATTATCTCCTTGAAATTGGCTCAGGATCATTTGTGCCGGGATTCGAGGATCAGGTAATCGGCATGAGAAAGGACCAGTCAAAACAGATACAGGTCAAATTTCCCGACGAATATGGAATTCAGCGTATAGCCGGAAAGGACATTATTTTTTCAGTTACCTTAAAGAGTATAAAAGAAAAAATATTACCGGAGATAGATGAAAACTTTATCCGGAACTTTGAGAAATTTGAAACCCTTGAGGATCTCAGAACCGATATCCGTGAAACCCTTGAAGAAGAAAACAAGGCCCGATCAAACACAGACATGAAGGATCTGATCGTAACAAAATTACTTGAAAGCAATGAATTTGAAGCACCGCCTTCATTCATTGAAAGACAGATATATTATATGATAGCGGATACCAGAAGAAGAATGGCATCACGTGGCCTGAGTCGAAAAGAAATTGACGAGTTGAGCGCTAAATACAGGGAAATGTATCGGGATGAGGCAACAAAGGTCGTAAAATCCGTCCTCCTGATGAAGAACATTGCTGCCAAAGAGTCCATATCGGTTGATGCTGGAGAGATCGACGAAAGGGTCATGGAGATGGCGCAGCGACGGGGGCAGGATTTCGATTCATTTAAGAAATCACTGGCAGACGCCGACATGATAGAGAATATAAATGAAGAAATCCTGACAAGGAAAGTCTTTGATTTCATCGAAGGAAGGGCGACCATACATTCGGTAAAAAAAGAAGAAATCCAAGAAGGAGGTAAGTAAATGCCCCTGATTCCTATGGTGGTTGAGCAGGATGGCAGAGGAGAAAGGGCTTTTGACATCTATTCGAGGCTTCTGAAAGACAGGATTGTCTTTCTCGGAACGGTTATAGATGACGATGTGTCGAATTTAATCATTGCGCAGATGCTCTATCTCGAATCGGAAGATCCGGACAAGGAAATATACTTCTATCTGAATTCCCCGGGAGGCAGCGTGAGCGCAGGTTTGGCAATTTATGATACCATGCAATACATCAAACCGGCTGTCTGTACTGTATGTATGGGGCAGGCAGCGAGTATGGGAGCGCTCCTCCTTGCAGCAGGGAAAAAGGGTAAGAGAACGGCACTTCCCCATGCGAGAATATTGATTCATCAGCCTCTGGGCGGTTTCCATGGTCAGGCCACGGATATTGATATTCAGGCACGGGAGATTTTGCGCTTGAAAGAAGAATTAAATAACATTCTTGCTGATCTTACAGGGCAAGCTCTTTCAAAGATTCAAGCTGATACGGAGAGGGATTACTACATGACAGGCCAGCAGGCGAAGGAATATGGCATTATTGACGAAATTATACTTAAGAGGTTGTAAGAAAAAAAAGAGGGATTTTTTCTATGGTCAGAAAAAGTAGAGATCAACAGGGCACCCAGGGATTGCTTTTCTGCTCATTTTGCGGAAAAACGCAAAATGAGGTTAGAAAGCTTGTCGCCGGACCTTCCGCATATATTTGTGATGAATGTATTGAACTGTGCAGATGTATTGTTGAAGAAGAATGTGAAGCATCGGTAAGTCAAGAATTTCAAAAAGGGATACCTGAGCCGAAAACTATTAAGAAATTTCTGGATCAGTATGTCATCGGCCAGGACAGACCCAAAAAAGTCCTATCGGTCGCTGTTTACAATCACTATCGACGATTGTTTTCACGTGCTGAACTTGATGGCGTAGATGTTCAGAAAAGCAACATTCTGCTGATCGGACCGACTGGATCAGGTAAAACCCTTATGGCAAAGACCCTTGCAAAAATGCTGAATGTGCCGTTTACCATAGCCGATGCAACAACTTTGACCGAGGCGGGATATGTAGGAGAAGATGTGGAAAACATCATCCTGAGTTTGCTGCAGAATGCAGATTATGACGTGGAAAAGGCGTCAAAGGGGATTGTCTATATAGATGAAATAGATAAAATCGCAAAAAAATCCGGCAACCCGTCTATTACAAGGGACGTGTCCGGCGAAGGGGTTCAGCAGGCGCTTCTTAAAATCATAGAAGGCACCCTGGCGAATATCCCCCCGAAGGGAGGAAGGAAACATCCGCAACAAGAATTTATTCAGGTAGATACGACGAATATTCTTTTTATCTGCGGGGGAGCCTTCCATCATCTTGAAAATATTATTTCCAGAAGAATCGGTGCCACGATGATGGGATTCGGAGCAGATATCAAAAGCAAAAAGGAGAAAAAAATCGGTGAGTTGTTGTCTGAAGTTCAACCGGAAGATCTACTGAAATATGGCATGATCCCCGAGTTTGTTGGACGTTTACCGGTGATTGCTACTCTGAATGAACTCCACCAAGAGGACTTGATCAGGATATTGATCGAACCGAAAGATGCCATTATCAAACAATATAGGAAAATGTTTGAGCTTGAAAACGTGAAATTGAAATTCACGGACGGGGCTCTCAGGGCCATAGCAAAATTGTCCGAAGAGCGGAAGTCCGGCGCAAGAGGTCTACGGTCAATACTGGAAAACACCATGCTCGATATTATGTATGACATTCCTTCAAGACGGGATGTACGGGAATGCGTCATTAGTGAAGATGTTGTTTTAAATAAAGAAAAGCCTATATTTGTTTTTGAGAAAAAAACAGAAACGGCTTAATAATCGAAAATTCAACAGGAATGAAAGACATGTTTGATTTCATAAAGAATAAAGAGAAAGAAGATAACATTATGTCTGTTCCGCTCTTGCCACTGAGGGATGTCGTCGTTTTCCCGCACATGATTGTGCCGCTTTTTGTGGGCAGGGAAAAATCCATTGCGGCGTTGGAGTCGGCCATGAAATACGAAAAGGGCATATTTATGGCGGCTCAGAAGAGCGCCCAGAAGGATGAACCGTCAGAAAATGATATCCACAAGATCGGCTCCATCGGAATCATTATCCAGCTTTTAAGACTTCCCGATGGAACAGTCAAGGTCCTGGTTGAAGGCAAAAAAAGGGGAATCATTAGAGAATTCCTGCCAAATGAGGATTTTTATCTTGTAAACGTTGAAGAAATCCAGGACATAGATGAAGCAAACGAAGTGAGATCAGAGGCTTTAATAAGAAATATCAGAGAAGCTTTCGAGAATTACGCGAAGCTCAGCAAGAAGGTTCACATGGAGATGGTCGGTACGATCGCGTCCATTGATGATTCTTCAAAGTTGGCAGATGTTATTGTGTCGAACATAAATCTTAAGCTGGAGGACAAGCAAAAGGTATTGGAGATGTTCAATGTCAATGACAGGCTCGAAGCAATCTATGAACTCATGTTAGGTGAAATAGAGATTCTCGAGGTTGAAGAGAAGATTAAGCGGCGGGTCAAAAAACAGATGGAGAAGACCCAGAAGGATTATTACTTAAATGAACAAATGAGAGCCATTCAGAAAGAGATGGGGGAGAAGGACGATTTTAAGAATGAGATTTCCGAACTTGAAAAGAAGCTAAAGCAGAAGAAATTGTCTGAAGAAGCACACAAGAAAGTGAAGCATGAAATCAAGAAACTCCAGATGATGTCTCCCATGTCGGCGGAAGCGACTGTAGTCCGGAATTATATCGACTGGCTGCTGGATATGCCGTGGGCTGAAAAGACGGAAAACAAATTTACACTCAAAGAGTCGGAGGCAATCCTCGAAGAAGACCATTTCGGCCTCAAGGCAGTCAAGGAAAGGATTCTCGAGTATCTGGCCGTACAGACCCTGGTAAATAAGAATAAAGGGCCTATCTTATGCTTTGTCGGACCGCCGGGTGTTGGGAAGACATCTGTGGCGAAATCTGTTGCACGTGCAACCAACCGGAAGTTCGTGAGGCTTTCTCTGGGTGGTGTCAGGGACGAGGCTGAAATCAGGGGACACAGGAGGACGTATATTGGCGCCTTGCCCGGTAAGATTATTCAACTTCTGAAAAAGGCAGGTTCAAATAACCCCGTGTTTTGTCTGGATGAAGTCGATAAATTAAGCTCGGATTTCAGGGGTGACCCATCGTCTGCCCTGCTTGAGGTTCTTGATCCGGAGCAGAATAATGCCTTTAATGACAATTATCTGGAAGTAGACTACGATCTTTCGGATGTTATGTTCATCACGACGGCAAATATCCTCCAGCCGATTCCTCCGCCTCTTCAGGACAGAATGGAAGTGATCCGTCTGGCAGGCTATACAGAACCCGAAAAAATGAACATTGCTAAAAGATTTCTTGTAGCCAAGGAAATGGAGGCGAACGGTCTGAAAAAGGAAAATATTACATTTACAGACGGCGCTTTGCTGACGATCATTCGGCAGTATACAAGAGAAGCTGGCGTACGGAATCTTGAAAGGGAGATTGCTTCCATATGTAGAAAAGTGGCAAGGGAAATTGTAGCAAACAGTAATAATGATATGATGAAGATTACATCCAAGTCGGTGATGAAATATTTGGGTGTACCCAAATTCAGACATGGAGAAACCGAGGGGAAGGACGATATCGGGCTTTGCGTGGGTCTTGCCTGGACGGAAGTGGGTGGAGAGCTTCTGACCATAGAATCCGCTCTCATGAAAGGGGGCGGAAAAATGGTCCTGACGGGTAAACTCGGTGATGTCATGCAGGAATCTGCGCAGGCAGCCCTGACGTATGTTCGTGCCAGAGCGGAGCAATTTGGTTTGCATGAGAATTTTTATAAGGAGATAGACGTGCATATCCATGTTCCTGAAGGTGCTATACCGAAAGACGGGCCATCGGCGGGAATTGCCATAGCTACATCCATCGCATCCGCGTTTATGAAGAGAAGGGTCCGTGGTGATCTGGCCATGACCGGTGAAATTACCTTGAGAGGCAGGGTGTTGCCTATCGGGGGATTAAAAGAGAAATTATTGGCGGCACACCGCGGTAATCTGAGGACAGTCGTTATTCCAAAGGATAATGAAAAGGACCTGGCCGACGTTCCGGCGAATGTCTTGAAAGCTCTTGATATTGTTTTTGTTGAAAATATGGATGAAGTTTTAAAGGCGGCCCTTATTCCACAGGATGAAGTCGGGGCCGAGGAATCCAACAACCCGGAAACACTTATTGGCATGCATTCGTCCCCGGCGATGAATGCTCCAAAACTTCCGATGCATTGAAGTTGCCGAAAGCGGATTCTACGTGTGTCATTTATTGCTTGACAGTTAAGGATACAATTGTTAAATAATAATAATATACAAGCGCCATAACAGGCGGGTAGCTCAGCAGGGAGAGCGCCACGCTTACACCGTGGATGTCACAGGTTCGAGTCCTGTTCCGCCTACCATTATTCGAAATAATGTTATTCGGGGTCGTAGTTAAGATGGTTATAACGCCGGCCTGTCACGCCGGAGGCCGTGGGTTCGAGTCCCATCGGCCCCGCCAAATACAATAAGGGGTTGGCCGCCAGGTTGACCCCCTTTTTGTTTGGATTTAATTGCATTGATGTAATATCATCATGAAGTACGAAGGAGCAATTATAAGACCGCCCAGTGAGGCATACAGCCAGTTGCTTCAGGTAACAGTCGGATGTTCCCATAACAGGTGCACCTTCTGCCCTGCCTACAAAGAGAAAAAATTCAGGATCAAGAGTTTTGATGAAATCCAGGAAGATATTTTGGAATCCGGTACATATCGCCGGATTGAAAGGGTTTTTTTGTGTGATGGCGACGCCTTAATTATCCCCCAGAAAAGACTGGTTCAGATCATGGAATTGATCCGAGTCAATATTAGGGGCGTGAAGAGAGTGGGCACATACGCAAACGCAAAGAGTGTTCTCAGAAAAACGCGAGATGAATTAACCGAGTTGAAAGAACTTGGGATGGGAATTATCTATTTAGGCGTAGAGACAGGGAATGCGGAGTTGCTTGAGAAAATAAACAAGGGTGTTACATATGAACAGATGGTACAGGCTGCCAGTCGGGTTAAAGAAGCAGGCATACCGTTATCCGTTACTGTCATTTTAGGCCTTGGCGGCAAAGAGAAAAGTCTTCAGCATGCCAGGGATACTTCAAGGATATTAAGCGACATTGATCCTGATTATGCCGGTGCACTGACACTCATGATCGTCCCGGGAACACCTCTTTATGAAGAATACATCAAGAGGGAATTCATCCTGCCGGATCAGTTTGGTCTTCTCAATGAACTGGCAATCATTATTGAAGGTTCAAATTTTTCCAATTGTTACTTCACGTCTAATCATGCATCGAATTATCTGCCCGTCAAGGCGAGGTTGCCTCAGGAAAAAGAAAGTGTCGTCCGAATGATTCACCGGGTCATTGAAGCGGGTGATGCGGAATGCCTAAGACCGGAATATCTACGTGGCCTATAGTGAGGGGATAACTTATTTTAGGAAAGAGACTTTTAGCAAAAATCAGGGAAATCCTAACGATAAAGGATAACTCCCGCCTGGAAAAAGAAATTCAATCTA
Organism: uncultured Syntrophaceae bacterium; assembly: GCA_964541605.1. Lineage (GTDB taxonomy): Bacteria > Desulfobacterota > Syntrophia > Syntrophales > UBA2185 > CAZIQY01. Next base: position 19,042 of record CAZIQY010000010.1, read on the forward strand.
TCATTAACGCCGGGGAGGAAAACGGTCTTATAGATTCTCAATCCGGTGAAATGATTCAGAGCATTCTCGAATTCAGGGATACGATTGTCCGTGAGGTGATGATTCCAAGGACGGAGATGATTGCCATTGGCAGCGATGCGACCATTGACGAGATTCTTGCCCTGATCATCAAACACGGTCACACAAGAATGCCTGTCTTCGCTGACAGTGTGGATAATATTCTCGGGATATTAAATGTAAAGGATTTGATCAAGTTCTGGTCAAAACCCATATCAGAAAATGATATTTTATCCACACTGAGAAAACCTTATTATATTCCGGAAACCAAGAAGACACACCTTCTTTTGCACGAGCTGAAACAAAGAAAACACCATATGGCCATAGTGATTGACGAATATGGGGGCACTTCGGGTCTCGTTACCCTTGAGGATCTGATTGAAGAGATAGTCGGTGAGATCCACGATGAATACGATATAACAAAAGAAAGCATTGTGGAATTATCCGATGGTTATATTCTGATTGACGGCAGGGTTGAGATTGAGGTTGTTGAAGATTACTTCGGGGTTGAGTTTCAGGAAGGGACATACGAAACTCTGGGCGGATTAATTCTGAATACCATAAAAAAGATTCCCGTTACAGGCGAAGTAATAAAAATTGACAATTTTGAAATGATCATTGATTCCGCCGACGAGCGGAGTATCAAAAAGGTCAGGATCAGGAAAATAAGTGATAATGAGGCTGCCGGGAACAAAATTTAGATTTTGTTCCCAAGTGATTATTTCTTCCATATCCGGAATGCTCCTGATACTATCCTTTCCGAAGTTTGGCGAAGGATTTATTGCGTGGCTCGCACTTGTACCCCTTCTCTATGCCCTTAAAGACACACGGCACCTGACAGAGGCATTTTCCCTTGGTTTCATAGCCGGGCTCATATGCCACATCGGCATCCTTTACTGGATCACATATGTTGTCGTTCACTACGGCAACCTGCCGTATTATGCGGGTATTTCCGCCATGTTGCTTCTGGCGGTTTATTTGAGTCTTTATGTTGCATTATTCGCTTCCGGCGTCGTCTATTTCCGGCACTATAATATTCCCGTCATTCTTGCGGCTCCCGCTTTGTGGACCGCTCTTGAATATGGAAAATCACACTTGTTTACTGGATTCCCATGGGAAAATCTTGCCTATTCCCAATACATGTATTTGCCATTTGTTCAGTTAGCCGACCTAACAGGGGTCTACGGCATAACCTTTATAATCGTCATGGTAAATGTTATAATTTGTGATGTCATCCTGATAACAAAAACTGAAAAAAAACGGGTTTTGAAAGAAGTTATAACAGGTAGCGTGATTATGCTTGTTATATGCGTCTATGGGGCCATTAAGATCAGCCATGTGAAATATTCAATGAAAAACGCGGAATCTGTCGATGTTTCCATTATTCAGGGTAATATTGATCAGGATATCAAATGGAATCCGCAGTTTCAGAAAGAAACCATAAAAATATATAAAAACCTTTCACTGTCAAAGGCCGTATCCGGGTCGGAACTGATTGTATGGCCGGAGACGGCGACCCCTTTTTATTTTCAGGATGTCGACGACATGCACCAGGTGGTTGTAGATGTTGCAAGAAATTCAGGGAGCTGGCTTTTGTTTGGAAGCCCGAGTTATTTTAAAGATAGAAAAGAAGTTTCTCTTTTAAACAGCGCCTTTCTTCTTTCGCCGGATGGAATTATCCAGGGACGATATGACAAGGTACATCTTGTTCCCTATGGAGAATACGTGCCGTTACGTCAATTGTTTCCCTTTATCAACAAGCTTGTTGCCGGCGTGGGTGATTTTACTTCGGGAAAAGGATTTTATCCCGTCATTATGAATCATCACAAGATAGGAGTCCTCATATGTTATGAAGGAATATTCCCGGAAATCGGTCGCAGCTATAAAAATGCGGGCGTTGATCTGATCGTAAATATTACAAATGATGCGTGGTTTGGAAGGACTTCAGCACCTTATCAGCATTTATCCATGACAACGTTCCGGGCTGTTGAGAACAGAACCTATATCGTGAGAGCCGCCAATACAGGAATCAGCGCCGTCATTGATCCAACAGGAAAGATCACAAACCGGACAAAGATGTTTGAAGAAACATCTCTTAGAGAAACAGTCAAATATATGAATGACAAGACGTTTTACATGTTATATGGAGACATATTTGTATACATTTGTATAGTATTAATATTTGGTTGTATTTTTATTTCAAAAAGGAGAAAAGGATATGCTTGATGGAATACTTGAAATGATTGAGGATTTGAGGAAACGAATAGAGCGGTTAGGAGAATGTCTTTGACATACCTGATAAGGAAGCAGAGATCAGGGAACTGGAAAAAAATTCCTTAAGAGAAGATTTTTGGGATGATCCGGAAAAAGCGAGTGGCGTTTTAAAGAAAAAAACGAACTTAAGTTTGATTGTCGAAAGCTGGAAAAAGAAAAAAACTTCTATTGATGATATGGGTATGCTCTTTGATTTGGCTTCGGATGAGGAAGATGAAGGAATTCTGAAGGATATCGAAAAAGATTTAAAGAATCTTAAATCATCCGTAAGAGATGAAGAGCTTAGATTGATGCTGGGCTCCGACCAGGATCCCATGAATGCCATCATGTCCATTCATGCCGGTGCCGGTGGGACAGAGGCACAGGATTGGGCGGAGATGCTTTTGCGAATGTATTTAAGGTGGGCGGAGAGAAAGGGATTCGCTACGACAATTATTGATTTTCAACCGGGAGATGAAGCCGGGGTTAAAAGTGTGTCCATGACCCTTGAAGGAGAGTATGCATATGGTTATGCCAAAGCTGAAATTGGTATTCACAGGCTTATACGCATATCTCCTTTTGACGCCGGTGCCAGGAGACACACATCATTCGCGTCGGTTTTTGTTTATCCCGAGGTCGATGAAAAAATAGTCATAGAAATTGATGAAGGTGACCTTCGGGTTGATACCTATAGATCTACCGGTGCTGGCGGACAGCACGTAAACAAAACGGATTCTGCTGTTCGGATTACCCATTTACCCACGGGAATTGTGGTACAGTGCCAGAATGAGCGATCACAGCATAAGAATAAAGCTATGGCCATGAAGTTTCTGAAATCGAGGCTTTATGAACTCAAACTTCAGGAACAAAGTGAAAGACTGGACGAAAGGAACCGGACGAAAAAGGACATTGCCTGGGGAAGTCAGATACGCTCATATATCCTTCACCCCTACAAATTGATCAAAGATCACCGGACAAATCTCGAAGTCGGAAATGTCAACAAAGTGCTGGATGGTGACATTGATGATTTCATTGAAGCCTATTTGTTGAATTAATTTTGGGAAAATAGTGAAAGTATGATATAGGAAACCGTCATTGAAACACCTCCCCCAGGAATCAGGGGAGATCATCTGATATTGGGCCGGTCATTCAGTTAAGGAGTTCTTCATGATGTCAAGGTTGAGAATCTTTTTTTTAATCCCCACCATTTTTTCCCTTATGTTATTACACTATCCCGTCATAACAGAAATTGATGAAGCGTACGGGCAGGATAAGGCAACACATCGATATTCTCAGGAGATGGTCACTGTTAATGATCAGGGAACGGTCGGCAAACGGAGCAACCCTTCTGATCTGGAAAATGAGAAGAAAGATGAAATTACAGATAAAAGAATGGTGACTGCTACGGAGGGGGAAACGAGCACAGAGAGCACGGCCAATGCTAAAGAAATCATAAATGGAAAGACACAGGAAAGGGAAAGAGATATCATGGAGGAGTCGCTTCAACTCCTTGATGAATCTAGGACATACTGGGGGAAGGGCGATCTTGAAAATGCGCTGGATATGCTGGATCAGGCTTATGCCCTTATTCTTGACACCAACGGAGACCCGGATATTGCGCGACAGAGGGATGACCTGCGGTTGTTGATATCAAAAAGAATTCTCGCAATCTACACATCAATGCACACGGCAACTCAAGGAAAGAGAAGTGAGATCCCTCACATTTTGAACGCTGATGTGGAAAAGGAGATCCGTCAATTCCAGACAGTAGAGAGAGAGTTTTTCATTCAATCATATAAGCGTTCGGGACTTTATCGTCCTATCATCATTAGAGAGCTGAAGAAAGCGGGATTACCGGAAGAATTATCCTGGCTCCCCCTTGTGGAGAGCGGATTCAAGGTTCATGCTCTCTCACGGGCGAGAGCCCTCGGCCTGTGGCAATTCATTCCATCTACAGGTTATAAGTACGGGCTGAACCGGGATGAATGGGTCGATGAACGTCTGGATGTTGAAAAGTCAACGAAAGCTGCCATTGATTACCTGAGGGAACTACATGGCATGTTCGGCGACTGGTTAACGGTGCTCGCGGCATACAATTGCGGTGAGGGGAGAGTGCTCAAGGTCATCTCAAGACAGCACATCAATTATTTCGACCGGTTCTGGGACCTCTACCATCAGCTCCCTTATGAAACGGCTCGCTATGTTCCAAGATTTCTGGCAACCTTACTGATCACGAAGGATCCGAAGAAATACAACATGAATCTGGATGAACATCTTGATCAACCGTATTCATATGAGATTGTAAAGACGTCCAAATCCATGCGGTTGCAAGACATAGCGCCCCGCATCGGAACATCGGAAGATATATTGAATACTCTGAATTCGGAACTGAGACAAAGGATCACCCCGGACAAAGAATACAATCTAAAAGTTCCCCTGGAGACGGCTGAAAAACTCGTAAAGGTTGTTGACGGAATTCCTCAATGTGAAAAGCCCTGGCAGGTATTTATCAAGCATCGGGCGAGGCGTGGTGAAACGGTTGTTTCGATTGCACTGAAGTACAGGACCTCCGTCGGGGCAATCATGAGTTATAACAGCCTGTCCAGTAGAAGGCGCGTCAAGGTGGGTCAGCTGTTGATCATTCCTGCTGGTGGACGTTCTTATGCCAAACTGAAGTCAAATAATCATACGGGGAGTGTTAAAGCGCCTTTAAATGAAGAGATCATCAAATACAGGGTTAAAAAAGGGGATACACTTGCATCCGTGGCGAAACGTTTTGATGCGTCTGTTGATGAAATTGCAAAAATAAATAAACTGAAGAGAAAAAGAATCAGACCGGGACAGATCATAAAAATAAGCGGATCCGGAAGCACCGATAGTGGAAACACAAAGCAAGACATCAAAGCTACGGCGAAAGCATCAAGTAAAAAGGCTGTTAGGAACAAAAAGGATCATACAAAGTTAGAGCCCGGATCATACACGGTGAAAAAAGGTGACAGCCTGGCTAAGATTGCGAGGGAAAATGGGGTCAGGCTTGATACTCTTCTTGAAAAAAACAAACTATCCAGGCAGGACAGGATACGCCCCGGTCAGACTATCGTATTAAAGTGAAACTGGATAAAATAATCCAGTACCTGCACGGTAGTTATTCAATCAGGTAACCTTTCAACCTGAAAAAGAGTTCCTGTTCTCTTTCCTTCATTTTTTCTGCTTCCTCATGGCTTGTGTTTTCATGGTTATAACCAAGAAGATGAAGAAGGCCATGAATGATAAGAAAATCCAGTTCATCCTCAAAGGCAATTCCTCCATCAAGAGCATCCCGGAGGGCAGTTTCTGTTGAAATGATGATGTCGCCCAAGACATGAGGGTTGATATCACCAAACTCTCCTTCCGACAGGGAGAAAGATATCACGTTGGTAGGAGAATTTCTTCCCAAATAATCCTTGTTTATCTCTCTGATGTTATCATCGTCGACAAACACTAAGCTGACTTCTTTATCTTTGCAGTCCAGGATTGTTAAGATTCTATTCAGCGCTTGTCGTACCTGTTGAAGATTTACGTCTACTTTTTTCTGACGATTTTCGATCAGAATCGCCATTTTTTTCCTTTCGAATTCCGGGAACTTCTCGAATGACTGCTTCAGGGTAATCAATTCGATGGTGAAAGATGCCGTTGAGAATGCGGTTGAAACTATCAGCGATTTTATTCAAATCCCGAAGGGTCAATTCGCATTCATCAAGCTGACCATCCATAAAGACCCGCTCAATACGATCTCTTACGAGATTTTTGAGACGTGAAGGAGTAGGATTTGACAGAGTGCGGGAAGAAGCCTCGATAACATCTCCCAAGAGAACAAGACCGGCTTCTCTGCTTTGTGGTTTTGGTCCTGGATATCGAAAATCGCTTTCGGGCAGAGCTCTAATTGAAGGGTCTCTGTCTTTTTTAGACTTTTCATAAAAGTAGCTGACCAGGCTCGTTCCGTGGTGTTCCCTGATGATATTCATGATCTTTCTGCTCAGCTTCGTCTTGTTCGCCAACTCATACCCGTCTTTCACGTGCGTAATAATGATAAGACTGCTCATTTTGGGAGACAAACGATCATGCCTGTTTTCTCCATTTCTCTGGTTTTCGATGAAATATTGGGACTTTTTGATTTTTCCGATATCGTGGTAATACGCACTGACCTTAGCGAGAAGTGAGTTAGCCCCTATGGCTTCGGCGGCGGCCTCGACAAGAGAAGCGACAATAATACTGTGATGGTAAGTGCCCGGAGCCTCTATAATCATTTGTTGAAAAATGGGCTGGTTCAGATTGGCAAGTTCCAATAGTTTTATATCTGTTGTGTAGTCAAAGAGGGACTCAAAGAGGGGTGTTACTCCGGCAATGACGATTCCGGAAATAATACCACCCGAAATACCCATGATGAATTTGAAAAGAGTGTCTATGGATGCTGTGTTACCCTGAATCAGGCTGATGCATAAAATCACCCCGCAATTAACCAGGCCTAATAAAAGACCAACCCTCAGAAACGCTGAGCGCTGTTTACAGTGAACGACCTGATAAAACGCGACCGCACTTCCAATAAAAGCAAAAAGGGCGATATGTATCTTACTGTCAAAAAGAAAGGCGACAAAAAACGATGCAAAGATAGAGAAGATCAAAGCCATGTTTTGACTGATGAGCAGCCCCACCAGCATAGCGCCTACTGTGTATGGAATGGCATAAAAGCAGGCCTCGGGAGAAAGGAATGGGAATGCCCGATTGATGGCGTGAGAAATGAATATTCCAATTTTTACAAAAATAACCTGAAGTAGAATTGTGACGCTTAAAAAAAGTGTATCATGTATCATTCTTTCGAATTTGATTAAGGTTCTCGCTAACAGATACAGGACAACAACCATTGCCGTTATCATGAGAAATATGCCAAAAAGAATGGATAAATTTGTGAATTGTTTTTCACCTTTGATCTTAAAATAAGCTTCCAGCTTGTCAAGATCCGACATTGTGATCTTTTGTCCTTCACGAACGATCATCTCATCCTTCTGGACTTGAAAATAAACGGACTTGGCATCCCTCAGAGCGATTTGTCTTTTTCTTTCTGTGGCGTTTCTGTTGAAAGTCAGATTCGGTTGAATCAATTTACCGGTTATCGATATAATCAGCTTTCTTACATCTTGACCTTCACCATTCAATATGGACGGTGACTTTTTTAAGATGAGACTGTCTAATTTATTTATATGCTTGATATTGTTAATGGACAATTCATCTCTTTCTTTTTGTGTTTTTATGTCGCGAATAACGATGCCATTATCCAAATCCTGCTTTAGAAATGTCACATTGGTAATCAATTCTGAAGTGTAAACTGCCGTGATGAGTTTAATAATTTTCTCGGATATGAAGGCGTCAAACCTGTATTTCTTAAGAGTATTAAATTCATCCTCCGTAAGAGTAATGCCTCCGAGTGCGTCTTCAAAAGTTTTTTTTATCTGTTTGGAATGACTCTGCCTTGTTGCCTGAACAGTTCCACCAGGCAGCGCTGCGGGAGCCGGGTGTGAATATAAGGGAGCAACAATGGTAAAGGCTTTTGCAACAGTGGCGGCGATCTGGAAAGGAACTTCCATGTCGTAATCATATACGGACGGGATATCTTTTATGACCTCAAGTTTTTTCTGCTCCATGGAAGCTCTGTCTTCCAATAAAAGTTCTCTGTCAGCCTTGATGTCTCTCGTGGCAATGGAACCTATTTTGTAATCGGGGTGTGAAATATTAATGTCCGGGGTAAGAAGAAAGGCTAATAGAATGTTTAGGAGAATGATGACGGACCATTTTTGAAATTCAGTATTTCTTGCAAATTCCGGTGTAACTTTTATGCGATCGGATTTGTTTTTCAGAATATTAAGAAATTGGTAGAATTTCGAATTTGCAGGCAACATAACGATTACGTTCTTTTTCTTTTACCACGATCGAGGTGATTATACGCCCGTATGACATCTTGCACAAGCGGATGTCTCACAACATCAATCTCTGAAAAATGAACAAATCCGATTCCGTCTATATTCATCAATATTTTTTCTGCCTCAATAAGGCCAGATACCTTTTCAGACGGGAGGTCGATTTGTGTTATATCTCCCGTAATCACGGCCTTGGAACCAAAACCAAGTCTTGTTAAAAACATCTTCATTTGTTCTGATGTTGTGTTTTGGGCTTCGTCAAGAATAACGAAGGAATCATTTAATGTACGACCGCGCATGAAAGCAAGGGGGGCGACTTCAATGACACCTTTGTGAATAAGGGAGGATGCCTTGTCAAAATCGATCATATCAAAAAGAGCATCGTAAAGAGGCCTGAGATAGGGATTGACCTTTTCTGAAAGGTCTCCGGGCAGAAAACCCAGTTTTTCGCCTGCCTCTACAGCCGGTCTCGCAAGAACGATCCGGTTGACCTTCTTGTCAAGAAGCGCGGCTATGGCCATGGCCATAGCCAGATATGTCTTGCCGGTCCCGGCGGGGCCGATAGCGAAAACCATATCATAATTTCTGATTGAATCGATATAGTGTTTTTGAACGATGCTTTTGGGTGTAATGATCCGTTTCTTTGACGAAATGAAGACAGTGTCTAAAAATATTTTTTCGAGATTAATGGTATTGTTGCTGGAGAGGATCCTGTGAGCATAATCTATGTCTGCGGGATATATTGGATATCCCTTTTCAAGAATAGCGTATAGTTGGATGATAAGATTCTGTATCAGGTCGACCGCTAACTGCTCTCCCTTGATGGATAGAAGGTTTCCACGCAAGGTGAGTTTGACGGATGCTAATTTTTCAATGAGTTTTATATTCCTGTCATGCTCTCCGAACAGGCTTCTTAAAATATTATTGTCTGCAAAACTGATCTCTCTGGCAGAGATACGATCATTTTTTTGTGTCAATGAGATTTATTTCCTCCAACCCATCCGGGGTTAGAAATAAAATTTCACAGCGATACTATCATTCAAAATAATTCGTTGCAACAGCTTTTACCTCGAAGCCCCTTGCCTCTGGAGCAATAAATGCGCAAACACCTTCGCGTTTCCAATCATGTTGTCTATAGTACAGTTCTCATCCGGCTGGTGTGCCATATGTGTAACCCTTGACCATACAGCTGCAGGATAATCGTGCATTCGGAAGATACCGGCGACAGTACCGGCCCCAATGCCCTGAGGTGTGGCTTCGATATGATAGACATCCCTGATGGCCTGCTGAAGTGCAAGGACAACCGGGGCGTCGTGAGGTGTTGGTGGCGGCGCCTGAACCTTCTGAACAGAATTGATTTCAATAGAGACACCAAAGGTTCTTTCTATTTCATCTGCCATATCTCTAATTTCACACATAACATTCGATAGCGGATATTCCGGAAGTACTCTGCAGTCCATGTAAAAAACATCTTCTCCCGGTATTGTATTAATATTGGGAATGTTTGTCTCTTTTTTCGTGGGCTGGAAAGTGCTTACGGGCGGGTCAAAAAAAGAATTCACGGCATTAAAAACATGATGCAGATCATTGAGCTTGACCACAAGATGTGATGCCGCCTGAAAGGCATTATTTCCAAGATCTGGCATGCTTGCATGACACTGTTTTCCTGTGGTTTTAAATTGAAGCCAGAAAATGCTTTTCTCTACAATTTCGATAAGCGTTCCGTCTGCATTTCCCAGATCAGGGACCAGAATGATATCTGTTTTACGGAAAGGGTTTTCCCCGTGGTTTATAAGATACGATAATCCGAATCGGCTGGAAGTCTCTTCATCGGAAACAAAAGCGAGCCCTATGGATGTCTCCGGTACCATCCCTTCATCTAAAAAGGCTTTTGCAGTAAATATGGATGCCACCATATCCTGTTGATTGTCTTCTGTTCCCCTGCCATAGATTCTGCCGTTTTTTACATAGCCTTTAAAAGGATTTTCACTCCAGAGGCCAGCGTCTCCGGGAGGAACAATGTCCATATGCGTCAGGAACCATGTTGTTTTTTCCATGTTCTTGCCCGGTATTTTAAAAATGAGGTTAGGACGAATACCTGAAGAAACCCTTTCATCAGGAGCGTGAAGTTCAATTGGATCTGGGAAATTCATCTGTTTCAGGCAGGATGAAAGGTATCTCGCTTTTTCGAATTCACCGTCGCCGCCATTGTCCGGCGATATGGCCGGGATAGCAGTGAGGGCGATCTGCATGTCTATCATATCATCTTTGAAAGCATCGACTCTTCGGGTAATGCTGTCAAACCCCTTCTTGTCAATCACAGAGTACCCCCAATTTTATGAATGTCACCGAATGCTGATTTTAAAGACTGATAAATCTTTTCATTTCCAAGTACAAGCACGACAGCGTTATCAAAAGAAAGATACCGCTCGGCAACATTTCTGACATCATCGGCGCCAACTTTCGTGATGTTGTCTCTATATGTCACCAGATAATCGTCAGGTAATTTTTCATATTCGTTCATCATTTGCTGACTCGCAATCTGACGCGCCGAAAGAAAAGAAAAAACAAAACTGCTGTTGATGGCTTTTTTTGCCCAGTCAAGCTCAGATTCGCTGATTGGTTTGACTCTGATATCATCAATGATTGTTCGAATCAGAGAAAGGACGGTTGAGGTTGAGTCTGATCCCGTTATTGCGTAGGCTCCAAATATACCGTAATCTGTTTTCCCCCTGTAAAAACTGCCGGTACTGTATGCAAGGCCGCGATTGCTTCTTATCTCCTGAAAAATACGGGATCGAAATCCGCCACTGCCAAGAATAAAATCGAGAACTTCAAAAGCATAGGCATCCGTGTTTTTTTTGGCAGGTGCAAAATTTCCGTGGATGATAACGGATTGAGGAACGTCCTTTGACAGGAAATAGATGCGACCTGTCTGTTTTTCGGGAACGGGAACAATATGCTTCTCCGTAACTGAAGCCTTCCAGGTTCCGAAATATTGATTGATCTTGTGAATAGCGTCTTCTCTGGTTATATCTCCGGTGACCGTCATCATGACATTCACCGGATAAAAAAAACGTCGATGGAACATTATAAGATCGTCACGCTGGATATTATCAACGGATGCCATGTTCGGCAACCGCCCTCTTGGATTGTTCAGATACATGAGACGGTTGAATTCTCTGAATGCAAGCTTCTGGGGGTCATCGGCTATCCTTCTAAGTTCCTCTATTTTATGAGCTTTTGAAAGAAAAAGCTTTTCTTTTTCAAATGCGGGATATCGCAGAATGTCTGATAAAATCTTAAGTCCCGTATCCACGTCCTTTTTCATAACCGAAAGATTGAGTGTTCCGTGGTCACGATTGATAGATACGGTCAGTGAGGCAGCGATGAATTCCAGTGCTTCATCAATATAATCTCCGGGAAGAGAAGACGTACCACCGGTTCTCATCACCTCACCGGTCAATTCGGCGAGTCCTTCTTTCCCGGGAGGATCGTAAACAGAACCAGTCCTGCCAACAACAGAGATATTTACAAGAGGGATCTCATGGTCTTCGAGAACATGCAGGATTATCCCGTTTTCAAGGACAAGTCTTTGTGCCCTCGGAGGCGAAAACCTTAAAGTCGAATGCGGCAGTTGGTCAGGATTGCTGAACAGTGATACGGAACCGGTAAACATGGATGAGCAAGAAACTGTGATGAGCAATGAAAGCAAAATAAAGATATGATAACATCTCTTCATGGAATTCAGGCCTTTATTTTTTTTTAACGAGAAGTGCGACTGTCCTGTTATCAGATGTCAGATATTTACGGGCTACACGGATAATGTCTGCTGATGTTATTTTTTCAATCTCATGGATATGATTAGTAATGTATCTGTAGTCTCCCAATAGAGCTTCAAAATAAGAGAGGGTGCTGGCAAGCCCTGCATTTGAGTCAAGATCCCTGATGAAATCAGACTTCAATTGATTTTTAATCTTTTCCAATTCCCTATCCGAAACGGGCTCTTTCTTCAGTCTTTCAATTTCTGAATAGATCAAGGCTTCCAGCTCGACATTGGTGTGGGGGTGACGTGGTGCACCATATATCGTAAACAGATTTGCAAATCTTGAACCCGGCATTCCATTGGCGGTCTGGATGCTGTCCGCGACGCCCTTTTCAGAGACAAGGGTTTTATAAAGTCTCGATGTTCTGCCTCTCGATAGAAGGGATTCGATAACGTCGAACACATAATCATCGAATGCAGGCATGTTTGGTTTGTGATATCCGATTACCATCTGAGGACTGGCGTCATGGGTTACCTCTATTCGTTTTTCACCTGTCTGTGGGGGTTCTTTGGTTATGTGGCGAAGGGCTATATTCTGACGGGGTATAATGCCAAAGTATTTTTTAATAGTATCAAATGTCGCCGCCGGGTCAATGTCACCCACCACGGCAATGACAGTATTATTCGGGGCGTGGTAGGTTCTGAAGAAATGTTCCGTATCATCCATGTTAAGGAAACGTATGTCTGATGGCCAACCGATTATAGGATGTCTGTATGGATGGGCTATAAAGGCTGTTGAAAAAAAATGTTCGAATAACTTCCCTCGAGGATTCGAATCAATCCTCTGTTTTCTTTCCTCCAGAATCACATTCCGTTCAGAATAAAATTCTCGGAAAACAGGGTTTTGCATCCGGTCAGCTTCTATTCTTGCCCAGATTTCAATCCTGTTCGAGGGAAGGCTGACATGATAGGTGGTTAGATCATGCCCGGTGGATGCATTCACATCGACGGCGCCATTTTCGGTATAAATTCTATCTATTTCGTTTTCAACCATCCACTTTTTGTGATCCCTGGTTAGCTCTTCCATTCGTTTCGTCAGAAGCGTTATCAGCTTTCTATCTGCTTTTTCCTCCTTCATCATTTCGAGATCGAGCAGGTTACCCGTCTCAGCGATTTTTCTGAGGACTTTTACCTCTTCTGAAAAATTTCTTGTTCCGACTGTCTTAGTTCCCTTGAAAAGCATATGCTCCAGAAGATGGGCGATTCCGGATTTCCCATTTTCCTCATCAACGGCGCCTACCCGGTGCCTGATGTAAAAAGAAACCGTGGGACTTATATGTCTCTCAAGCATAAGGATCCTCAGGCCGTTTTCAAGTGAAAATGACAGGACTTTTTTCTCAAGATCGTATGCTAAAGCGCTTGGTGGAGCAACAAACAAAAACAACACGAACGCGAAAACAATCAAAGAGAGTGTCTCTACTTTCTTATTGATAATGGTTGTGTATGATAAAAGTGAGAAAATACGATTCATTGATGATTAGTTGCTTTAAAAAAGGTATGTATCCGGAGGATGAGATAGATGATTCCAACAAGGCTGATCAAAATGATCAGGCTTGATGAGAAGAAATACATGATAAACTCCATAGGATTATTCAGGGTGTATGCGCCCATGAGGGTTTCAACGCCAAATATTAAAAAAAACAAAGATAAAATTCCAATAAATCCATTTTTCCCCCACCAAAAACACGAACCCATCTGATCCATCTGTATGGATGCCTTATTTAAAAATGACTTTAAAGGTACCGTCACCGGTCTGTTCAACATTTTCTGTTCTGCCATCAGGCCATATCATGGTTCCACGTCCATCAAGACGGTTATTCTTAAATTGCCCCGATAATTTTTTTCCGTCGGGAAAGGTTAAAATCCCCTGACCATTACGGTTATCGTCCAGGAATTGACCTTCATATCTTGAGCCGTCAGCGTACCAGTATGAACCATAACCGTTTCGCTGACCGTTTAAGAAATTCCCATCATATTTTTCACCTCCAGGAGAGGTAAAGGTTCCCTGTCCGTTGAACAGACTTTCTTTGAACTGTCCCGTATATGTTGTGCCGTCGGGATACGTATACGTGCCTTCGCCCTCCCGTTTGCCGCCTGTATGGTTTCCTTGATATTTTGAGCCGTCAATATGAACGTAGGTTCCAATACCGTCTGCACAATCTCCATCGATGCAATCAGCATACAGGGGGTTACAGGCGATAAGAATCACACATAACATCAGGCAAATGAACTTCATTGACACCATCCATCAATCATATAGTTTCATTTAAGCATTTCTCGTCAATAATTTCAACTCCTGATACATGGGAAACGTCAGTTTTTCCCACTGACATGGAAGGAGAGAATTGTTATGAAAAAGCGGTTCTCCCGAAATATCATAAGAAGATGCCGCAACGGAAGCTTCCCAAAGATCTGTTCCGGGTATGGGAGAGTATTCGGTTATCATCGGTCTTGCGCCACATGCCTTGACATATTCAATGCTTTCAATGACCTCTTCGGCTTCCTGTCCAGGCAGACCGCAGAGGAGATAAATGCCTATATCCCGGGATTGATACCCTGCACGCTTGAGATGCATTACGGCCTCTTTTAAATGTTCATTGGTGACCTTCCCGCCTGTAGCCATTTGAATTTTTATATTTGACGTCTCGAAACCAAAACGAATCGTTTTAAATCCCGCCTGAAACATCAGTTCGCTCAGCAGCTCCGAGATGTCACGCAGATGAAGACCGTTTGGGCAATGAAATTGACAAAGCAATTGCCGTCTAATGATTTCCTGCATCATTGGAATAGCCAATTCTTCCGGGTCAACAAGCAAGGCGTCGTCATAGAAAGAGAAGTTCGCTATACCTAAATGCTTGTTCCAATGGGATACCTCATCGACAACCCTGATGGGGTCCCTCCTGCTGAATCTCTCAGAGAGCAGGTGAGCGGCACAGTAGGCACACCGGAAAGGGCAACCCTGTGACGTAAGGACAGGAACCTGATCTGTAAAAGGAAGCAGGTCGAAGGCAGGGAAGGGGTATGAATCGAGATTGTAAGGATCGGGAATATCGGACAACTCATGCCCGAGAAATGATTTCAGTATCGCAGACATTATTTTTTCATCTTTACCGGCTATTGTAACATCTGCACCCGACAATCCGGCGTGCTCTGTACACAGGGTGACGTAATTTCCCCCGAGAACAACGGGGATATCCGGAAATACAAGCTTGACGAGACGAATCGTCTCAAATACACCCGGGTACCAGTACGTCATCATGGATGTTATGAAAACCAGATCGGGTTTCTGATGCTTCTCAAGGTCGTCCATAAAAATTCGCGGCGTAATTCCGTAACGCTTATAATGTCGTGGGATGTCTTTCAGGGGATAGGGTTTGGGAATGATTTGCGATGGAAACTTGCCACGGCCGGAATATCGTTTCCCGGGCATTACGATGTGAGGATCATCGTACAATTCCGGGTAGGCGGGATCCAGGCAGTCCAGAAGACGAACGTCGTATCCATTTATCCGAAGTATACTGGCAATATAGAGAAGCCCTATTGGTTTTATCCAGAAGTCATAGGCGGCAAAATCGTATATCCATGGATTGATCAGAAGAATGTTTCTTTTCATAAAAGCTCTTTTATCACAACAACTTGCCATCTACAATGATTATATGCATTTAAAAAATCAAGCGCTCCTGTCATGAGAAAAGACTTGAAGGAGGACATGTTTACTGCTAACATGCCACCCGTTTCTGTCAGTCCCTCACAGGCGGGAATTCAGGAAGTCTCTGATAATCAGGAATTTCTGATTTTTGAGTAAACACAAGATTGTTGATATGATAAAAATTTTCAAAGGTCTCAGACAGTAAGGACGGAAAATGCGCGCTGTTGTTCAGAGAGTGGACAGTGCCAAAGTCAGTGTGGATGAACGCATCGTATCCGTAATAGGAAGAGGCATACTGACCTTTTTGGGTATAGCGAAAGGAGATGAAAAAAAGGACGCCGATTATCTCCTCGAGAAAGTGATGAATCTCAGGATCTTCGAAGACAAAGAAGGAAAAATGAACCTGTCTCTGCTTGATGTTTCCGGAGAGATGCTTGTTGTTTCACAGTTTACACTGTTGGGTGATTGCCGAAAGGGGAGGAGGCCTTCCTTTGTACGTGCCGAAGATCCGAGTGAAGCCAGGATTCTATATGAATACTTTCTCTTTCAGGGAAGGGAAAAAATGCAGCGCGTTTATGGAGGTGAATTTCAGGCCATGATGAAGATTGACATGGTCAACGACGGTCCCGTGACGATGCTTCTTGATAGCAGAAAGATATTTTGATGGTTGAAACGGCCACACGTCAAATCAGAATCGACAAGGACGGTGTCTGGTATTACGGAGACGAAGAGATATTCAGAAAAGAAATAGTCCTTTTCTTCTACCAAAACCTGACGCGGGATCAAGCGGGAAGGTACCTGATTGAACTGAATGATGAAAGATGTTACATCGAAGTAGACGACACCCCTTATATCGTCAAATCCGTATATCGAAAACGGTTGGAAACTGACAACAGGGATATGATTTGCCTCAGCCTGTCCGACGGAACCGTTGAGCAGCTGGATCCCGGCACTCTCTGTGTTGGGAAAGATAATGTCCTTTATTGTATCATCAAAAAAGGTTCATTCAAGGCGCGATTTTCAAGAGCGGCTTATTATCAGATTGCCGATTATATTGAACACGACAAAAAAAATGACGCATATTCTATTTCCCTGAACGGACAATCCTTCTATATCAAATAAGAGCTTTGTGAATTGTAGCTCCCAATTTTAGAAGCTTATCATTTGGTGTCAGCTTACAAAAAAATGAAATGGAGGTATACGATGTTGGAAGATCATATTAAAGAGGCATTGACGTTTGACGACCTGCTGCTTGTTCCGCTTGAATCAAGTATTCTTCCAAGGGATGTGGACACCTCAACACTTCTAACGAATAATATTACACTGAGTATTCCGATCGTCAGTGCCGCTATGGATACTGTAACGGAATCCGGAACAGCGATATGTCTTGCCCAAGAAGGGGGTATCGGGATTGTTCACCGCAACATGAGCATTGAAAAACAGGTCATTGAAGTAGACAAGGTGAAAAAGTCGGAAAGCGGCATGATTGTTGATCCTATTACAATAAATCCCGAGCAGAAGGTATATGAGGCGCTTGAGCTGATGACGAAGTACAGAATATCAGGCGTTCCGGTTGTCAAAAAGCGCAGATTGGTCGGTATTCTTACAAACCGGGACCTTCGTTTTGAATCGAATCTTGATCAGCCCGTTTCCAACGTGATGACCAAAGAGAAACTAGTCACCGTTTCTTCAAATATCACCCTGGAGGAATCAAAAAAGCTGTTGCACAAGCACAGAATTGAAAAGCTTCTGGTTGTGGATGATGCCTATAACCTGAAAGGGATGATTACAATAAAAGACATTGAGAAGATTAGAAAATATCCGAATGCGAGCAAGGATTCGCTCGGCCGCTTGAGGGTGGGTGCAGCCGTGGGTATTCTGGATAGAGAAGCAAGGGTAGACGCTATGATTGCTGCGGGCGTTGATATTATTGCCATCGACACATCTCATGGTCACACGGCGACCGTGATGGACGCCGTAAGAGATATAAAGAGAAATTTTCCGACATGCGAGTTGATGGCAGGTAATGTGGCAACGGCAGAGGGAGCAAAAGCATTGATTGATGCAGGTGTAGATGCCATTAAAGTGGGTGTCGGACCTGGGTCGATATGCACGACAAGGATCATAGCCGGTGTCGGCGTGCCTCAGATGAGCGCCATTAGAGATGCTGCCAAAGTGGCGAAGAAATGCGGGATTCCTATTATCGCGGATGGAGGCATAAAGTATTCGGGTGATGTTGTGAAAGCGATTGCTGCGGGTGCCAACACCGTTATGATCGGAAGCCTTTTTGCGGGGACGGAAGAGAGTCCCGGAGAAACAATTTTATTTCAGGGCAGAAGCTATAAAGTATACCGTGGAATGGGATCACTTGAAGCGATGAAAATGGGCAGCATGGACAGATATTATCATGATGAAGGGGAAACAAGCTCGAAAATGGTTCCGGAAGGAATTGAGGGGAGGGTGCCTTTCAGAGGCTCCCTGTCTGCAAGCGTCCATCAGCTTGTAGGTGGATTGAGGGCCGGAATGGGATATGTGGGTTGCAGAACAGTTAAGGAATTACAGGAAAAGTCAAGATTTGTACGTATCACCTCTGCCGGACTTCGAGAGAGTCATGTCCACGACGTCATCATCACAAAGGAAGCGCCAAACTACTGGCTGGATTAATAAATGGAAAAAGAAAATTTTGTACATCTTCATGTCCATACACACTACAGCCTTCTGGATGGGACCATCAGGCTTGATCCATTATTCCGGAAGGCAAAAGAATTTAAAATGCATGCTGTTGCCATGACTGATCATGGCAACATTTTCGGAGCTATAGATTTTTATCAGCACGCGCAGAGATATGGAATCAAGCCAATTATCGGCTGTGAACTATATGTTGCGCCCAGGAGCCGTTTTGACAAGAATGGGCATGGAAGCGGAGAGAGCTCTCATCATTTATTGGTTCTTGTCAAGGATATAAAAGGTTATCATAACCTCATGAAACTGACAACTAAAGGATACCTCGAGGGATTTTACTATCGACCACGGATAGACAAAGAGATACTGGCTGAATATCATGACGGCTTAATAGGAATGAGTGCCTGCCTCCATGGAGAGATTTCCGATCTGATTCTAAAAGGAAATATAGACGCGGCAAAAAGAGTTGCCGATGAGTATCGAAATATTTTCGGAGACGGTAACTTTTATCTCGAAATGATGGAAAATGGACTGCCCGAACAAAAAATTGCGAATGAAGGTATCATGAAGATCAGTAAAGAGCTTTCCATCCCTCTTGCAGCGACAAACGATTGCCATTACATTGAACAAGAGGAAGCAGAAGCACATGAAGTTCTTCTGTGTATTCAGACAGGAAAAACCCTGGAAGACACTGACAGGATGCGGTTCAGAACGGATCAATTCTTTTTAAAATCCCCGGAATTCATGAAGCAATCGTTTAAGTATTCTCCGGAATCCATTAATAATACGCTTGTTATTGCAGATAAATGTAATTTATCGCTTGATTTTGGTCAGCTGTCCCTTCCACACTTCGAGATTGGTACAGAGGAAACACTGGACGAGCATTTGGGTGATTTGGCAAGAAAAGGACTCGGGAAGTTGTTGCCCGTTATTTTAAAGGGAAGAGAGGATAGACAGCTGATAGAGAAGTACATGAGGCGCCTCGAAGAAGAACTTGAAATGATCAGGTCCATGGGATTTGCAGGGTACTTTCTCATTGTATCCGATTTTGTAAATTATGCGAAGCGAAGAAATATTCCGGTAGGTCCTGGAAGGGGTTCAGCGGCGGGCAGTCTTGTGGCCTATGCCATAGGAATTACGAACATTGATCCCATACGCTATGGACTTTTCTTTGAAAGGTTTCTTAATCCCGATCGGGTAAGTATGCCTGACATCGACATTGATTTTTGTCAGGATGGTCGGGATGATATTATTCGATACGTCACGGAAAAATACGGCAGCGATCGGGTTGCTCAGATTATCACGTTTGGAAAAATGCAGGCGAAGGCGGTTGTCAGGGATGTAGGACGGGCGATGAATATTCCTTACGGAGAGGTGGATGCAATTGCCAAAATGATTCCAAATTTGTTGAATATTTCTCTTGAAACGGCCATTCAAATGGAGCCCCGCCTTCGCGAAGAGGAGAAAAAAAGTGAAAAAATAAGGAAACTGCTGACATATTCGCGATCGCTCGAGGGACTGAATCGTCATGCCTCCACTCATGCTGCAGGTGTCGTGATTTCCGATCTGCCCCTTGTTGAGCGTGTACCATTATGTAAAAGCCCGAAGGATGAAGTGGTTACACAGTTTTCTATGAATGATCTCCAGGCAGTCGGTTTAACGAAATTTGATTTTCTCGGCTTGAAAACGCTCACTGTTATCAAGAATGCCCTTGGTTTCATAAGGGAGGGGAGGGGGCTTGAAATCGATATTAACGATATCCCTCTTAATGATACGAAAACTTATCAGTTGCTCATGAGAGGGGACACTGACGGGGTCTTTCAGCTGGAAAGCAGTGGTATGAAGGATATCCTTGTAAATATGAAACCTGATTGTATTGAGGATATTATTGCCCTGATCGCTCTTTACCGGCCAGGGCCGATGAACATGGTTCCGGAGTTTATTTCGCGTAAGCAGGGAAAGACGAAGATCGTTTATGAAGTATCCGAACTGGAAGAAATACTGAGGGAAACATATGGTGTGATCGTTTATCAGGAACAGGTCATGCAGATTGCCGGCGCCATAGGAAACTATACGATGGCTGAAGCGGATATACTCAGAAAAGTCATGAGCAAGAAAAAAATCTCGGAAATGGAAAAAGAAAAACCGAGATTTTTGAATGGTGCGGAAAAGAAAAATATACCCGAAAAAAAGGCCCGAATAATCTGGGAACAAATGGAAACATTTGCAGAGTATGGGTTTAATAAATCACACAGCACCGCTTACGCAATGATTTCTTATCAAACCGCCTATTTGAAGGCAAATTTTCCCGTTGAATTCATGGCGGCCCTCCTTACGAGCGAGAAAGATAACAGGGACAAGATCATCAAATATATCGGCAGTTGCAAGGAAATAGGAATCAGTGTCCTGCCTCCCGATATTAATGAGTCCATGCGGGATTTCAGCGTGGCAGGGGAGAATATCCGGTTTGGATTGGCCGCTGTAAAGAACGTGGGTGTCGGCGCCATCGATTCGATTATAGCCGCGCGAGAAGAAAGAGGTAATTTTCATTCATTTTACGATTTTTGTGACCGGACAGACCTTCGAAAGATCAACAAGCGGATGATTGAAAGCCTGATAAAATGCGGCGCATTCGATTCAACGGGTTATAACAGGCGTCAATTGATGGAAAGCTATGAAGGGGTTATGGACCTGGCGCAAAGGCGTTTTAAGGAGAGATCAAGCGGGCAATCGAGCTTTTTTGATACATTTACAGACACACAGGACATGAATCAGAAACGTACCGGACAATATGAAATTCCTGATCTTGCAGAGTGGGATCACAGAGAGTTGCTTGCTTATGAAAAGGAAACGCTTGGTTTTTATATTACGGGTCACCCCCTGTTGAGATTTGCTGAGAAATTATCATCCGTTGCAAATTCAGATTCATCTACGATCAATGAAAAGAAAGACCGGGAAAATATAGCTTTTGGAGGCGTCGTCAGTGCGATCCGGGAAGTTAATACCAGGAAGAAAGAGGTC
This sequence comes from uncultured Syntrophaceae bacterium, assembly GCA_964541605.1. Taxonomy (GTDB): domain Bacteria; phylum Desulfobacterota; class Syntrophia; order Syntrophales; family UBA2185; genus CAZIQY01. The sequence continues at coordinate 40,481 of CAZIQY010000010.1, forward strand.
ATGTCCTATGTAACCATTGAAGATCTTAAGGGATCTATTACGGCTATTTTTTTTCCGGACATCTACAGAAAAGCATTCGGTCTTCTTCACGGTGATGATCCTGTTCTTGTAAAAGGTGTAATAGATGCCGGTGAGGAAGGTGTCAAAGTGATTGCATCTGAAGTGAGTGCGCTGGGAGAGGAAATGGAGAAACCAAATAATCAAGCCGTGCGTTTCAGGATTGATATAAACAAATCGTCGTCGGAAGATATTGAGAAACTTTATCATCTCCTCAGTCAACACAGGGGCAAGTGTGATGGGTATATCCACATCATGGATGATCAAAGTGAAGTCGTTATATATCTCGGTAATGATTGTAGAATCGAATTATCAAATCAACTGCAAGAGGCCGCGGATAGTATTCTCGGTTATCATTCAACGCAATTTTTCTGAAAAATAGAAGACATGCTGTAATGAAATATCAGGAGAGAACTTATAGAAGCAAAATATGTAATAAAGAACTTAAAGCATTCCATGTAAGTGTTCGTGAAACCGATCTATTTATACTTGCTGATCACTTGTTGTCAGATCTCGTTTCTCAATCAGTATACAAATACCGTGGATATATTGAATCATACATTAAGTATCATCCCCATTTTCTGACCTCTCTGGTTCCTCTTGAACAGGATAATTTCGCCCCGGATATAGTGAAAGTCATGTTGAAAGCAGGAGAAATTGCCAATGTAGGTCCAATGGCGGCTGTAGCGGGCGCCATAGCTGAGTACGTTGGTCAGGATATACTTCTTCACGGATGCCGAAATGTAGTGGTTGAAAACGGTGGCGACATTTTTTTAAAAACTGAGCAGGAAGTAACGGTACGCGTTTATGCAGGAGAATCACCATTGAGCTATAAAGTGAGAATTCTTATTAAGCCTGAGCAGATGCCGTTGGGGGTGTGTACCTCATCGGGTACCGTAGGTCATTCGCTGAGCTTTGGAAGTGCGGATGCGGTTTGTGTTTTATCGCATTCGGTTTCAGTTGCGGATGCTGCAGCTACGGCAATAGGCAATCTCGTAAGAAATAAAAATGACATAAAGAAAGCTCTTGCGTGGGGTTTCGAGATAAAAGAGGTATCAGGAATTTTAATTATCTCAGGTGATCAGCTGGGCATTCAAGGCAATATTGAACTCGCCTGAGATCATGATAGAAAATGAGGGAATGGGAATCATTCTTTAGAGGAGTAATTATCTGAATACCAATGTGATAGTTTACATAAGATATCTTATACGACACGTGATTGAAGTTCAAAAGTAAAACCATTAACACAAATCATAGACCTTCTTCAGATAATTTCTTGATAAGTTGTGCCTGCCTTTCATTTAATTTTTTAGGGATCTCTACTGTGATTTTTACAAACTGATCCCCTTTCGAAATGCTTTTGAGACCCGATACACCATAACCTTTCATTCGGATTTTCGTATTGTTTTGAGTTCCCGGAGGAACTTTGATTCTTTTTGTAGCGCCATCGAGAGTTGGAATTTCGATGGTAATACCAAGGACGGCCTGAGTAAAGTTGATGGTCTTTTCGATATAGAGATCGTTTCCGTCTCTTGCAAAGATGGGATGCGGAAGAATAGAGATATTAAGATATAAATCGCCCGGAGGTCCACCATCCAACCCTGAGGCGCCCTTTCCGGTAAGACGTAATTTTTTACCTGCGTTGATACCGGGAGGAATCTTAATGTTGATTTCTTCGACACGATCTTCTTTTTGAAGGGCCAATTTTTTATCAACACCGAATACGGATTCTTCGAGCGTTATGGAAAGATTATACTGGAGATCCTGACCCTTTTGAAGTGTATGAGAAAAGCGTTGACTGCCTCCACCAAAGATATCGGAAAAAGGATCTCCTCCGGAATAGTTGAACCCCCCTCCCCCGGTCGTTCTAAATGTTCTTGTTCCACCTCGTTTGAAACCACCAAAACCAAAACTTCTTAAGATATCGTCGAGATCGAAATCTTTGAAGATGTCCTCCTGGGAATATCGTTGTCTGAACTGGTCGGCTGATCCAAACATATCGTAATTCTTGCGTTTTTCAGAATCACTGAGAACAGCGTATGCTTCACTGATCTTTTTAAAGTTTTCTTCTGATGATTTATTGTTCGGATTTTTGTCAGGGTGCCATTTCAAAGCGAGTTTCCGGTACGCTTTTTTTATATCGTCTGCGCTTGAATTTTTATCGACTCCCAGTATTTTATAATAATCTTCAGACATTATTTTTATCTATCTCCCCGCCTTGATATAGTGGTAAAATAACAAATCCTGCTTATTTGTCAAGTTTCCCACCTTGATACCACCAAAAATCGTTATTGTTTACAGGATCATAAATCCTGTATTCGTCATTGGATAGTATGATGGGTGAAAGAATCAATTCATCATTTTCATGAATCAGGCGGTCGAAAGTCATGACAAATCCGACGAAAAATCCATGCTTTTTAATAGCTTGAATGCTGTATTCCGAGCAAGTGGGAAACATCTGGCAACGATCACCATCAACAGCAGATACAGATTGATAAATCGTCCTGATAACATGAAGCATCGAAGCCTTCCGTGAAGAATGATTTGAATGATTGTCTGGAGAGTATGGAGATTTTAAAGTTTCAGATCGGTTATAATTCCAGGGTATGAAGGTGTCATCATCAGCAACACAATAGCGAGCGGGAAAAATAAAAGAAACGATAATAACAATGAATAATAATGAATAATAACGGTAATATGTAAAATTATTATAAAGCATAACATGAAGAATAAATGAAAGCAGCAATCTACAGCAAGTAACCTGTCAATCCCCGAAGAAATAACGGGGTACTTAGAATTTGATTCTGAAAAAGCTTCATTTTATTGGCCTGTTAAAGGATTATCAAACCACGAATTTAGAAACTTCATTTTGCTTTCGCAGATCTTTCTCTTCCAGCAGGAATAATAAATCATATCGGGATTTCCATCAGTTGTCAAATAAGCGATATGGGGCTTTTTTTCATAGATAAAGTGAACGTAAGTGACGAAGCTCTCCGCAAAATCTTCCCACAAATTAACTGCTGCGTGAATGCTTGGAAAGTTGGAATAAGAATAAAGGGTTTTATAAAGATCCGGGGCCTCATCAAGACTCAGAAGAGAATGGTCAAAAGCATAAGGCTTAATGAATCGTCGCTGAGGAATTTTATCGTCGAAAAGGCTGATTGCCTGATTTCCTGACATTATCCAGGATAACTTTGTAAAAGGATACGCGTCAGATACTCTTGCAGAGTTGCTCCATGAAGGATGTACGCCACTGACCATGCCGAGGGCGTGACCGATTTCATGGAGCAAAATATAGGTGATGGCGTTTACAACTGTGTCGTTGGCGGGAGATTCAATAGCCACACGAAGATTGACTTTGCCGCCATCAGAATGCTTGAAAACGCTTTTTTCCTTCCACGTCGCCCACTCATTTGCCGTTCTTTTAAGTAGAATGTCCCTGTCAAGTACGATAACAGCATAATACTCCCTGCCCTCTTCATTGAGAACAGCCTCGGCATATCCTGAACCTCCAAGGTCCCTGACGATGAAGATGCCGATTATCCGTTCCTCAAGGAGCATTCTCACTTTTTCCGGAAGAATATGGTTGATCTTATGAATAGCCTCAAAAAACTCTGGAGCTGGTTCCGCGGGCAAGGGTATTTCGCTAAAACCATCAATCTTGTTTTCGATCCGGATCTTTTCAAGGAGGCCGGCGGGAGCTGCCGAAACCCTATCGACAAGTGATTTCTCTTTCCATGAAAGGCTCCAATAAGCAATGTCTCTCGTCGGGTGGAATTTTGACTTTTCAAGAAGGTACGACTTGTAGGGTGCACAGGAGGAAAGCAGGAAGAACACGAAGATAAAGACTAAATGAATATGAGATGAAAATGAGCGGTCACTTGTTTTTGGACGTTCCGGTAAGACAGTGTGTTCAGTTTTTTCTTTCTTAAACATATAAATAACGTAGGTTGTTATGTGTATTGAATTAGAAAACGTTAATATCTGAAGCTGAACATGAGCTGACTGGTGGATGTATTTGGATCATAGGATAAAGAAAAACCGGCAGATTCTTTCAGGTGCCGAATAAATTCTTCTTTTGCTCTATCGTTGAATTTATGTGCACTGCTTATGGCGCTGTAAATATTGCCAGTGTACCAGCCCAGTTCGAAAAAGGCAACGATGCCCCCGGCAACATTATTTTCATGTTGAAAGAGTTCAACGGCCGCCCATGTGAAAGCACCGTTGAGGAGGAAGGCCACAAGGGCGTCCCTGTATCGTTCAGTGTAGAGATGACCTGCGCCGGGAAGTATGGCAGCAAGGGTGCCGGCCGCAGTGGGCGATTTTTTGGGAATGTCATTCATTTGTTCAAGACCTGACGAAAAGATATGGGCCGAAGCGGCCAAGGAACTTGCTTTAGGTACAACCAAAAACATCTGGTGTGCCCTTTCCCACTCTTCCGTGTTCATCAGGGCAATAGCGCTCTGATAAATGGCCTTATCGGAATGTGTTACTGAGCGTGATTTGATTATTTCCTGAAAAGTTGAAAGAGCCTCACCGTAATGCTTGAGCTCTTTCTCGGCGAGCCCCTTGAAATAAAGGGCTTCCGTAAGTAGTGAGCTGTGGTTGTATTTAGTGGAGAAACTCTTGAACGCATCGACCGCTTCAGCCCATTTTTTTGCTTTATAATAACTTTCTGCAATTCTAAATGAAGATTTTTCGGCAAGGTTGCCTGTGGGAAAGAAAAAGATCAGTCGCTTGTATTCTGTAATGGCCCTGTAAAAATCACTTTCGTTAAATAGAGATTCAGCGAAAGAAAACTGCTTTTCCGCATCAGCGCCCTGTGTTCCCGCGGCCCAGGCAGAGGGTGGATAAAAAAAGAGTACAAGCATAAAAATGAGACGTAAAATCAAAGACCCTACCCTGGCTTTTATCAGGAAGTACTTCCTAAAAGAAATGCATTAAGATTCGATTCAACGACTTTTTTGGGAAAAGACGCGCGCAGCACCTTGTCCCATACGGCCATATCTATTGATAAATACTGGGATAAAACCCCTAATAATGCGATATTCTCTGTCCGGACGCTTCCTGCCTGTACAGCAATATCACGAGCGTTTACGAGTTTGACTTTCTCAAAGGTATTTCTGACAAGGTCTATAATATTTTGCGGATAACTTGCGTCTCCTAAATTCACGGAGGGTGGATAAATCTCTATGTCATTGATGATGATGGTTCCATCCGGCTTTATGAAATCGAGATAACGAAGGCTCTCTAACTTTTCAAAGGATAGAAGAATATCTACATCGGACTTTTTCGCAATGGGTGAATAAACTTTCTCTCCGTATCGGACGTGACTGGTTACACAGCCACCCCGCTGGGCCATACCGTGCACTTCACTCTTTTTAGTATCCAGTCCAACTTCGATCATGACCTGACATAAAACATCACTTGCCCTGAGAATACCCTGACCGCCCACGCCGGCGAGAAGAATACTTTTCGTATGACTGCTTCTTTCCATGAGATTACTCCCTCTCCACGATAGCGCCGAATTTGCACAATTGCTGACACACGGTGCATCCATTGCAGAGATTTGAATCAATATAAGCGATGCCTTCCTGTTTCTTCGATTTTTTCTTGATACTTATCTCAGGCGCATCCTTGAATTTCTTCCATGAAATGGGTGGACAGCCAAGGCCGATACACATTCTACAGCCGGTGCACTTATCCGGGTCGACCGTGAGAGGTTTGACAATATCCTTAAGATGACGCTTGAACAATATACAGGATCTTCTCGATATAACGAGAGAAGGTCCGGACCTCTCCAGCTCTTCCTTTATGATCGCTCTGGTCGTGCCAATATCGTACGGGTCAATAACCCGAACATTGTCAATACCCAGAGAAAGAGCTAAATTTTCAAAATCCAGTTCTTTTGTTTTTTTACCTTGAAGCGTGTAACCTGTACCCGGATGTTCCTGCATGCCCGTCATGGCAGTCGTTCTGTTGTCGCAGATGACGATGACGGCGTTGCTTTTATTATAGGCCATATTCAGGAGGGGTGTGATGCCTGAATGGATGAATGTGGAATCCCCTATGACACCGACAACTTTCCCTTTTCCTTTTTCCTTCAGGGCTTTGCTCATACCATGAGCCATGCCGATACTGGCGCCCATGCATACGCAGGAATGAAGTCCCTCCAGAGGCTTCATGAAAGACAGCGTGTAACATCCGATGTCCCCGGTGACGAAAACCTTAAGTTTACCCAGGACATAAAAGAGTCCCCTGTGAGGACAACCGGGGCAAAGGTTGGGCGGTCTTGAAGGAATCGCTACATCAGACAGACTTGCGGTCACAGGGTTTTTCCCGGTCATGGCTATCTCAATCACACCGGGGTCGAATTCGTTTCTGTACGGGAATATTTCTTTGCCTACAATCTCAATTCCTGCAGCCTTGACCTGTTCCTCGATAAAGGGGTCGAGTTCTTCAACGACATAGAGTTTCCCGACTTTTGATGCAAACTTCCGAATCAGGTTGATGGGGAGGGGATAGACCATGCCGAGCTTCAGAAAGGAATAATCGGGAAAAACATCTTTTGCGTAATGGTATGGCATACCTGCGGTAATAATGCCGACTTCAAGATTATTTATTTCCATCCGGTTTTCCGAAAATGTCTCGGAAAACTCTCGAAGGAGGTTTAGCCTCTTTTCGACCTCAACGCGTCGGATGCGGGCGTTCATGGGGACCATGACATATTTTGACGGGTTAATTCGGAGGTCCGTTTTATCTTCGTACGAGGCAGGTTCTTCTATATTTACAACGGATTTTGAGTGGGAAACCCGTGTGGTCGTTCTCAAAAAAACGGGGGTATCAAACCGTTCGCTGATGTCAAAAGCAAGTTTTACAAAGTCTTTCGCTTCCTGGCTGTCGGATGGTTCCAGCATAGGGATCTTCGCAAATTTAGCGTAATTTCGATTGTCCTGCTCATTTTGTGAACTGTGTAGAGAGGGATCGTCGGCAGTAACAATGACAAGGGCTCCGTTCGTACCGGTATAACTGACGGTAAACAGGGGATCGGCCGCAACGTTTACACCGACATGCTTCATAACGACCAACGCTTTGGCGCCTGCCAAAGCTGCTCCGATACCAACTTCGAGAGCAACCTTTTCATTCGGAGACCATTCCGCATAAACTTCGGGATATTGTGCAAATGTCTCGATGATTTCTGTGCTTGGGGTTCCCGGGTATCCAGAAGCAAAGCGAACCCCCTGTTCATAGGCCCCCCTCGCAATTCCTTCATTTCCAGACATCAATGTTTTCATATGACGGGTGTCTCTCTAATAATTTATGTATTGATTAAAAGTATTTTAGCTGAGTGATGATATTTTCCTTTTAATAAGCTGTTCAACGGCAGGGTCTGAAATTTTTTCAAGAGCTTTCTGATAGAATTCGATGGATTTCTCATTGTTCTTCAACTCTTCGTGGATGCGGGCCATATTTCTGTAATTGATGCTTTCAAAATTGCTTGAGGACTTTGTCTTTGCGGCATTTTCAAAATATTCCAGTGCCTTGTTCAGGTCTTTCTTTGATTCGTAACAGTAACCCAGTCCAATATATACCAGGGTGGTCAATTCATTATCTTTCGGGGACCCCTTGAGGTATTCCTGATATGCCTTGATGGAAGCTTCGATGTCGTTCATCTGGTAATAGAAATTTCCCAGACGATAGAAAGACATAAGGGCTGCATTTGTTCCCGGGTACTGGGCGACAACCTCCTGATAAAGTTTCATGGAATCCGGATCAGCTGGACTTTCTGCGGATCTGCCTTTCAGAGTGGCAAGATGTGCTTTGATGTAAAGTGCCTGGGCGTTTTTCTCGTTGTTTGTATTATAGAGATACCAGCCTGCAGAAAGCAAAATAATTAATAGAACAACGCCTGCACTGATATAAATTTTTGGTTTATTTTCAGATACGAAATCCGAGAATCTTGTCAATGCAAGCTGGAATGCATCCGGTTTGGTCAAATCCTTCTTTGCAATTTTTGGTGCCATAAATCATTCCCGTTCCTTTGTCAGTAGGTTGTGTTCGTTGATTTTCTCGATAATTATGAAAGGGATACGAACAATTTTCCCCTTGTCGTTCGTGCAGGCATGGACGGTGTATCCCTCGACCAGCGTCTTTTCCTTTTGTTCATCCCAGATCACGTAGTTAAATTTCATACTGGCCCTTTTCAGATATTCGAGCGTTGTTTCCACGACGATGATCTCGTCATATCTCGCCGGCAGCAGATAATGACAGTAAGCTTCTGTCAGCGGAAGATTATAACCCTGTAATTCAATCTCGGCATAGACGAGGCCTGCGTTTCTCAGTAATTCCGTCCGTCCGATCTCAAACCACTTGATGTAATTTGTATGGTAGACGATGCCCATGGCATCCGTGTCCGCGTAAATAACTCTTATCTTAACCTCGTTTCGCAATAAATTCCCTCCAGTGTTTAATGAAAGCATCCATAAGAAGATGACCGGGCGAAATAATGACGCCGGTGTTTTTGGCGGATGGTTCATTGAAAGAAAGTCCGTTCTTCATATTTTCTTTTTTATCTGAAGACAAAACTGCAAAGGGACTTGGGTCGGAAGCATGTGTCTTCAAAGCGATGGGGGTCGGATGATCGCTCAGGACCATTACTCTGAATGGTGAAAGGTTGTCAATCTCCTTCATGATAATACCAACGATTTTTTCGTCAAAATCTTCAATGGCCCGGATTTTCCCTTCAAGATTTCCTTCATGCCCCATTTCGTCCGGCGCTTCTACATGAATAAAAATTAAGTCCGAGTATTTCAGTGCGTTTAGAGCCCCATATGCCTTCCCCGAATAATTGGTATCCGTGTATCCTGTAGCGCCTTCAACGCGAATTACCTGAAGTCCTGCATAAATTCCGATACCGTTGAGCAGGTCAACCGCTGATATCATCCCGCCTTTAAGACCATATTTTTCGGATAGTTTAACTATTCTGGGAGCCCTCCCCTGCCCCCACGGCCAGATGGACGTTGCGGGCTTTCTGTTTTCTGCAAGACGCCGCTTATTTACCGGATGATCACGGAGTATTTCCTGTGATTGTTTCATGAGATTGAGAATCTTTTCTGCACCTCTGCCCTTTGGCAGGTACCCCTTAACGGATTTTCCAGTAATGTCATGAGGAGGCGTCGTCGCCATATCATGGATTCCATTCTTCCAGACCATGAGGTGCCTGTAGCTGACGCCCGGATAAAATTGAAATTTATCCGTTCCCAGTATTTTATGAATGTCGCTTATAATTTCCTTTGCTTCCGGTGATGTGATGTGTCCTGCGGTAAAATCTTCCATGAGCGGGCTTTTATCCGTACTTACAGTCACAAGGTTACAGCGAAAAGCGACATCTTCGGGACCAAGTAGAACGCCCATGTTTGCCGCCTCCAGAGGGCCGCGACCGGAATAACATTTTTTTGCATCATAACCAAGCAGCGTCAGAATGGCCACATCACTCCCGGGCGAAAAACCGGGCGGTATCGTATCTATCAAGCCCAGAGTTCCTTCTGCCGCAATCCGATCCATATTGGGAGTATTAGCCGCTTCAAGGGGCGTTTTTCCACCGAGACTTTCAATAGGATAATCGGCCATGCCATCGCCGAGCAGGATGATATATTTCATTACAGGTTATCGTCCTCGATTCTGATCAGGATTGTCTTTCCATGAACGATTTCAAGCTGATCAATTTCCTTCAATGCTTTTTGAACATCGTGTTCTCTCGATTTATAGGTCGTCATCACGATGGGAACAGGACCGGCCTGTTTTCGGCCTTTCTGGATAACGGCGGCAATACTGATGTTATTCAGGCCGAGAATTCCGGATATTTTTGACAGAACTCCCGGACGGTCAAGGGCAGAAAAGCGGAAATAGTAATTGGTCACGATGTCATCAAAAGGCATTAACTGAATATCGTGAATGGTCGCTTCTTTGAGTGAACGGGCAGGCACCCTGCCTGATATACCCTTGATCATATTACGTGAAATATCAACGAGATCTCCGATAACAGCACTTGCAGTGGGCATCATCCCGGCGCCTTGGCCGTAAAGGAATACAGAGTCGGATGCATCTCCAATAAGGTGAAACGCGTTATAGTTTTCGTTTACGTTGGCGAGAAGATGATCTAATGGAATCATGGTTGGATGAATTCTGGCCTCAATCAGTTCTTCCCTAAGTATGGCTATGGCCAGAAGTTTGATACGATAACCCAGTTCTCCGGCAAAAAAGATGTCCTGTTCAGATATTCCCGAGATCCCCTCCCTGTAGATGTCATCAAGATTCACCTTCCGGCCGTATGCAAGAGACAGGATGATAGCCAGCTTGTGGGCCGTATCGATTCCTTCAATATCGAACGTGGGGTCGGCTTCGGCAAATCCTAAAGACTGGGCTTCATGGAGGACAACTTCAAAGGGCTTATCTTCATCGGTCATTTTTGAAAGAATGTAATTTGAGGTTCCGTTTATAATGCCAAAAATGGATTTCATCCGGTTCGCAACCAGACTTTCCTTTAAGGTCTTGATGATCGGAATGGTCCCGCCGACACTGGCTTCAAATCCAATATCTACTCCCTGTTCCTCCGCAACCTGGTATATTTCATTGCCGTATGTTGCAAGCAAGGCCTTATTGGCGGTTATCACATGTTTTTTCTTTCGCATGGCTTCCAGGATGAAGGAGCGCGCCGGTTCATAACCCCCGATAAGTTCAATAACAATGGATATATCAGCATCGTTCAGAATCTCTTTCGCATCCGTGGTTAACAGATCCTTTGAAACAGAGACCGGCCTTGGTGTCGTGATATCAAGATCGGCGATTTTTTTAAGAATGAGTTTTGCTCCCAGCCTTTTTTCAATGAGATCATGATTATCCTGAAGCAATTTCACGACCCCTGTCCCGATCGTTCCGAATCCTATTAAACCAACGGATATTTCATTCATGACGATGTGCTCCTTAGTTCTTGTAATCAATGCTGGAGTATATTTTCCTGTTTCGATTCCAATGTAGTATATTAAACCAATTCAACATCTTCTAAAAAGCCGAACGTGCGGATCAGCGGCAGCTGAAAGCTATCCGCTGAATTTGATTGTTAGGGCTTACTTAGGTGATTTTATGCCAAGGTCTTTGCATATTTTTCTTGCGAGATTATCATTGATTTCCGTATGCCGAGGCACGGTTAAATTCAAGAGCCTCTTTTAAGGTGATCTGAAGACTTGATATTAATTCATCATGGGTTGTTTCTTGACAGTTAACACCGGGCACTTCCTTGATCCAGCCAATCCACCAATCACCTTCCTGCTTTATTATTGCTGTATATTCTTGATTCATGACTAACCCCTTTACATATTTGTTGCCATTATACCTTATAATTAGATGATTTTGGAATTAATTTTATTGCCTAACCTCTTATCCGGTTCCTGTTCGTCGCCCCGCGCTTTTGGATTGGGCCTCCTCCAGACCCCGCCTCGCGACGACGCCCTTGCCCTTCTCCTAACCTTCAGCTCCGCGATTACCTGGTTAGAGGGCTTTCACCTCTATAGCTCTGTGCCATGCCCGGCACACGTCACGCCTCACTTTCGGCGCGGAGCGACGTAAAGTGCAGGCGTTGGTTCGCCTGTCTTTCTTGATTCTGTCGGACCACCGGTATGTCGATGCGAACAGGTCATGTCAGAGAAAAGCGTCCAGTTCTGAAAATCTCCATGCACACATTGACAACTTGCGTATCATACAGTTTGCCCTTGTTCTGTTCGATCTGCTCAAGGGCTTTCTGGATGCCAAGGGCCGGGCGATATGGCCGATGTGACGCCATGGCTTCGACTGTGTCAGCGACCCCCAAAATTTTCGCTTCCACAATGATCTTGTCGCCTTTCAACCCCCGCGGATAACCCGAGCCATTGAGTCTCTCATGATGGGCAAACGCCCCTTCCGCGATGGGCCATGGAAACTCTATGGTTCGGAGAATCTCGTGCCCGCAAAGGGCATGGGTTTTGATGATGCCGAACTCGTACTCGCTGATCTTTCCTGGCTTCGCGAGGATCTCTGCCGGGACAACGATTTTGCCCACATCATGAAGATATCCGGCTATTCGTACCCCAGCGCCTGTTCTTCAGAGAAATCCATTGCGCGGGCGATTTCGAAAGCCAGTTCTGCTACTCTCCGAGCATGTCCTGCTGTGTACGGGTCTCTCATTTCGAGGGTCGTGGCTAAAGCGGACACCATTCCACTAACGGCTTGCTCCAGCAATTGCTGACTGTGCCTGAGTTCATCTTCCGTCTGTTTGCACAGGAGAAGCCAACCCAGCTGGACCGCCGCCGAGTTGGCCAACTTGACCAAGTTGTTTGTTGTCTTCGGGTCGTGACTTGGTCTCGTAGAAGATAAGAATAGCCGCGAGTCCCCTCCTTGTGATGACTGGAATTCCAAATCCGGCTCCCAAACCCATCCCTTTCGCCGGAGATGCTCTCAGATATGAAGGATCCTTGGAAACGTCGTCGATCCACAGAGGTGTTTGCGATGCGAGAATGCGACCTGGAAGGCCGATGCCTTTCTCAAAAGTATAGCCTTCACTAACGGTCCGGAACGGCCACAAACGATTGTCACCAATATAGCATGCCGGACTGATCGTCACATGGGTCCCGTCGGCACTAGGCACCCATGCTTCTCCGTATATCAGCCCTGTGGCCTCACATATGCTTTTGAGTACCATGTTCAGAGCGGAAAGGAAATCCGTTGACCGGCTGACGCTCTCCACAAGGCATTGCAGGAGTGCGAGCTGGCTTGCAGTCTGTTCCTGCATGATCTCCGCCATGGTGCACTGTCCTTGCGGTGATGAGGGTGTTGCACCCGGTGTTTTGTGTGTTTTCGCCATTATGCACCTCCATTTCCAGCGAACGACGTAATCAGCCGCGAGTGTAACGAGTCGGCTGGATTGCCCGGCTACCCGATTCACCTGTTACTTGATCTTCTTTGCTGTTTCTAATTTCTCGTTATATTCCCACACTTCGACATCTTTCGGGATGAGGTGATGATTCGTTCGAATGTAATATTTTCCGAGGGTTTCGTTTCTTTTTTGACTGAAATCCCTGAGAACAAAAAGAATCTTCCGGTAGCCCGACGGGGCCGCATGAAAGAAAAACATCGCTTGGTTCCACGTGGTCATCTTCGCGCTTGGGACGTTCCCACCTTCAGTCCATGTGTGGGCCTTGCATTCAATGACAACTTTTTTCTGCTCATCTCCAAGGTCGAAGTTGTGCGATTTCCTTCCATTGATGCCGATTTCAAGTGCCACGCCGGGGGTCAGGTGCAACAAGCCCCGTTGAGCGAAAAAATTCTGAGCCTTGGCCTCAAAATCGCGACCAACCTGCGTATTACTTTCTGCCCCTTTGCGTTGGAATGGTTTATCCATGCAGTATCTCTTAAGTGAGTGGCAGCCTCGATGTATCCTGTCAAGTATCAGATAAAAGGCTTTGATCGATCAGAGTATTTCCTGGAGATCATCCCGGGAGAGTTCGCAATCTCGCAGGATTTGAGCAAGAAGTCCATGCCCAATCGTCTCGCCGCGGTGTACCGGTATTACTGTACTCCTGCCATCTGGATGGCGCAAGAAATGGTGACTACCCTTCGTACGAATCACTTCAAAACCAAGTTTCCGAAGGGATTTGATAAGTTGGGAACCAGTGACTGAGGGAAATCTACTCATGAGGAGACTACCACGCGCTGAATGCCAATGAATTCGTTTGATACGGGTTCCTCAACCTCAAGACAGAGCTGGATAGCTTCTTTCACTCGCTTCATTAACACATCAAGGGATTTAGCTTGCGTATGGCATCCTCGCAGCTCGGGGACAGAGGCAACAAAATAGCCATCTTCATCCCTTTCTATTATCACATTGAATTCTCTGGTCATCTTTGAAAACCTCCGACAAATTATATTAGAAAAATTATATCATGGGGTACGAATAATTTCATTTATTTCTTGAGCGAACACAAAAATAACCCGCGAGCGTAGCGAGTCGGTTTGATTGATTGGTGTACGCCCGGCACGGGCGTGAACTTATGGGGTGAAAGTTCCCTGTATATGAATCCTGTCAATGCTACGCCGAGTTCTTCAGCGCGGATTTTCGCTTGCTCGGTGAACAACTGGCTCATGTCAATGCCAGTGCCGATGACTCCGTAATCGCGTGCCCAGGTGCACAGCATCTCCCCGGAACCGCTGCCGAGGTCAAGCACTCGGTCCCCCGTTTCCAGACGCAGCGCCGCGCCGAGAGTGGCGAGCTTTTCGGGTGTGATCGGGTTATGGATGCGGTGAGCACTTTCGGTGATGTTGAAGATCCGTGGAATGTCCATTGTGAAAATTTCCTTATGGGTGTGAATAGATTCGGTCACGGCCTAACGAAAAGCTCACCCGGAGCAGCCCATCGGGCTGCGATCGGGTGCAGCGACGGGTTGGAAAATCATAAAATATGACGTTTCCATTATCCAAATCTTATTGAATCACACTAGAGTACAATGAACGCAAGAATTGCTCCTTCATTTCTAATTTTTCTATTAAGCCATTATTTTCAACAAAAAAGAATTCATAATCCCCATTTCCTGTATGTCTCTGTAGTATCCGAAGAGAAAATGAGCCGTTTTTTTCTTCAACCAAGATAAAGTGGCATGTCCATCTAGAATTGAACGAAGGTATCGGAAGATCTTTTATATGCGAAATATCAAAGGACTTGTGAATTGGTTCTATAATATCTACACGATGGTCATCGCACTTGACTGCACATGGGTTTTCGCTCTCATCAAACGTTCCTCTCCTAATCAGTAAAAAATCTTCGTGATATGTGAACTTTAATGCCATTTTGGGCAAACGAAAGTTTATGATCTTATCCTTATTTTCCTTCACATACCAAAATACATAAGTGATCTCACCAATCTTTCTAAACTTGCCTTTCACCAAAGATACTATTTCTGCACCCCCGCCGAAATAATTGAGTAATACTTCTGGTCTTATAAGCTCGTTGCCAAGAGATATTGTCAAATGTTGTGGATGAGCGATATTCAACGTATCCTCGGCCCCC
>CAZIQY010000011.1:0-50737 GCA_964541605.1 uncultured Syntrophaceae bacterium
AGGGGGCCGAGGATACGTTGAATATCGCTCATCCACAACATTTGACAATATCTCCTGAGTTTTTTGAATCTTCTTAGGAGATTGTTCGCCATGTCCGGCCATTCCAAGTGGAATACAATTAAAAGAAAAAAAGGTGCCGTCGATGCGAAGAGGGGAAAGGTATTCACAAAGATCATAAAGGAAATAACGCTCGCTGCAAGACTTGGAGGCTCCGACCCGGAGGGAAATGCGAGGCTCAGGCAGGCAATAATGGCAGCAAAAGATGAGAATATGCCCAAGGAGAACATTGACAGGGCCATCAAGAAAGGGGTCGGAGGTACAGAAGGTTCTGCCGGATACGAGGAAGTCGTGTACGAGGGGTACGGTCCGGGAGGGGTTGCTGTCTTGGTCGAAGTAATGACAGATAACAAAAACAGAACGGTAGCGGAAGTTAGACATATTTTTTCGAAACATGGGGGGAACCTGGGGGAAAACGGCTGTGTGTCCTGGATATTTGAAAAAAAGGGGAGTCTTTTGTTTGATAAAAAGGGAGTAAATGAGGATGACCTGATGGAGCTGGCCCTTGATTCCGGAGCTGAGGATGTCAGAGAAGAGGAAAGCGAGTTTGAAGTTATTACAGACCCCGGGTTATTTGAACAGGTGAAAAAGGCCCTTGATTGCAAAAACGTAAAATATATTAAAGCGCAAGTTACCATGATTCCCCAGAGTACGGTGAGGCTCGAAGCAGAAAAGGCATTGCAGATGCTCAAATTGATGGAAAAACTCGAAGACAATGACGATGTGCAGAACGCTTATGCCAATTTTGATATTCCAGATGATATCATGGAAAGATTTGGTTAATAACTTGAGCTGGTTCATACATTGAAGGTTTTAGGCATCGATCCGGGCAACTACATCACCGGATATGGGATTGTTGAAAAACAGGAAAGACACCTTCAACACGTTTCCCATGGTGAGTTTATACTGGCAAGAGGATCGTCCCGCTCATCATGTTTGACGACGGTATACCGTCACCTATTGGAGGTCATAGAAAAGTCAGCTCCCGATGTCTTTGCCATAGAAGATATTTTTTATGGCAAAAATGTAAAAAGCCTGATCAGACAAGGTGAGGTACGGGGGGTGGTTATTCTTGCGGCTTCTCAAAATAATCTGCCCATTTATGAATATAGCCCTCTCGAGGTGAAAAAAGCTGTTGTAGGGTACGGCCGGGCTGAGAAGAATCAGGTTCAGATGATGGTCAAAGCAATTCTAAAGCTTCCCCAGATGCCGTCCGCCGATGCCGCCGATGCCCTTGCAGTTGCAATCTGTCATGCAAATTATCTTATGAAGACATCCATTTAAAATGATTGCCAGAATTAGCGGAATTCTCGTTTATAAATCGATCACCTATCTCATCGTGGATATACATGGCATAGGATACCGCGTATTTGTTCCGTTGACGACCTTTTATGAACTTCCCGATACGAGTCAGAAAGTGACGCTGCATGTCCATACCCATGTTAAAGATGATTCCATCAACCTTTTCGGCTTTTATAGTAATGAAGAAAAAACAGTTTTTCAATTGATGATTTCCGTCTCAGGTATCGGACCGAAACTGGCCATGAATATCCTTTCCGGTATATCTGCAGCAGAGTTGATCCGGGCTGTTTCTCAGGGGAACCTAAACCGGTTGATTCATATACCTGGCGTTGGGAAAAAAATGGCGGAAAGAATCATTCTCGAGTTGAAAGACAAAATGCTGAAGCTGGATTCGCATGAATCGGCTGATAAGGATTTCAGTATCATATCGACGGATGAAATGAAGGGGGATGCCCTGTCGGCCCTGATCAACCTTGGGTATAAAAGTCCGGCGGCAAAAAGTGCATTGGACCGAATCATCAATGAGTTTCCTGAGCCGATGACTTTAGAACTTTTGTTGAAAAGGACGCTGAAAATTCTGGCATCTTGAAATTAGATGGAATGGTACGACAGGGAAGAGATCGGGAAGGGCCGAACGGTACTCAGTTTATTAAGAAAATAGGTTTGTAAAAACATGGAAACGAGAGATTCGCTGATCAGTCTCGCACGTCTTGAAGATGATGGAGGATTTGAATTAACCCTTCGTCCTAAAAATCTTACCGAGTACATCGGACAGGAAAAAGTAAAAGAGAATCTTTCCATATTCATTGAAGCGGCAAAACAGAGACATGATGCCCTTGATCATGTTCTTCTTTACGGTCCTCCCGGTCTTGGCAAGACAACCCTTGCCTACATTATGGCCAGAGAAATGGGCGTTGATATCAAGGTGACGTCAGGACCCGTCATCGAACGACCGGGAGATCTGGCGGCAATCCTGACCAATCTCCATGAACAGGATATCCTTTTTATCGATGAGATTCACAGGCTCTCTCATGTTGTTGAGGAGATATTGTATCCCGCCATGGAAGATTACCATATTGATATTCTCATTGGCCAGGGACCTTCGGCACGTTCAATGAAGCTGGAAATACCGAGGTTCACACTGATTGGTGCGACCACAAGGGCAGGACTTCTGACGTCACCGCTTCGCGATAGATTCGGCATGAGCTTCAGACTTGAATTTTATACACCTGCGGAATTGTCAGTCATCATTAAAAGGTCAGCCTGCATTCTTTCGATTGGTATTGACCATGAGGGAGCGGAAGAGATGGCCCGTCGCTCCCGTGGAACGCCGCGTGTAGCCAACAGACTGTTAAAAAGGGTCAGGGATTTTGTCCAGGTTAGGGGAGATGGCTTCATTGACGGAAAGATGGCCGTAGCCGCTTTAGAAATGTTTGAAGTGGATCATAAGGGATTCGACCATATGGACCGAAAGATATTGCTCACATTGATTGATAAATTCGGAGGCGGACCTGTCGGAATAGACAATCTTTCATCGGCTATAGGGGAAGAAAAAACGACTATCGAGGATATCTATGAACCGTTCCTTATACAGGAAGGCTATCTTCAAAGAACGGCGAGGGGAAGGATTGCAACGAAGATAGCCTATGAGCATTTCGGGAAACCCTGGACGGCAGGAAATCAGAAAGATCTCTTTTTATGAAATTGTTACTCCATATCTGTTGCGCACCTTGCACCATATATCCCCTTAGCGTATTGAAATCAGAAGGACACGAAGTTAATGGATTATTTTATAATCCAAACATTCACCCTTATCTGGAATATAAAAAACGCCTGGATATGCTGAAAATCTATGCTGGCCAGGAGAAATTATCATTCTCATTTTCAGAGGAATATCCTATGGAGATGTTCTTTAGAAAAGTGGTTTCCAGGGAAACGGATAGATGCTGGTATTGTTACTACGATCGGTTGACAAAGACGGCCCGGATTGCTAAATCAGAAAAACAAGATGGATTTACAACCACCCTTCTTTACAGCAAATTCCAAAATCATGAAATGATCAAGGATATTGGTGAGAGCTTGGCGAATGAGTACCGGATCAGGTTTTACTACCATGACTTCCGGGAAGGCTGGACCGAAGGTGTAAGAATATCAAAGGAACTGGGGATGTACAGACAACCCTATTGCGGATGTCTTTATAGTGAAAAGGAGCGATTTTATAAAGTACAATAAGCCATCTGTGTCTTTTCTAACACAGCAGCAATTCCCAGCCCTGATCATCCGGCCTTTGCATGTGAGAGATACCTTTTATAATTCGGCATGTTATGCCCGTCATGGAATGGGGTGTTCATTGAGCTTGTGTCTGGTATATTTGTTGCTATAAAAGCGTAGAGTATGATGACCTTTATAAAAAGACGAAAATATGCATCTGCAGAGAACACTTAAGAACGAAGTCAGTTGTCAGAGTATCGGATTACACTCTGGCAGAAAAGTCAGGATGACCATTAGGCCCGCCGATATTGATGAAGGCGTTGTCCTTGTTCGCAAGGACTTATCCGGGGATAATCGAATCAAGGCTGACTTTGAAAATGTCCGCGATACGACACTGGCGACAACGATTGGATTGAATGGAGTAACTGTTTCAACTGTCGAGCATCTGCTCTCCGCGTTTTGCGGTATGGGCGTCGACAATGCCATTGTGGAGGTCGATGCTCCTGAAGTACCGATTATGGACGGAAGTTCCCTCCCGTTTGTTAACATGTTGAAAGATGTGGGTACGAAAACGCAGGGCAAGTGCAAAAAGTTGCTGGTCATTAAAAAGGACGTCTCCGTTTCAGATGGGAGCGGTACGGCGATGTTGCTGCCTGCGCATGAATTTAAAATTACATACGGCATTGATTTTCAACACCCGCTTATTGGGCAGCAGCTGCATGAGATGACATTTTCGGATATCGTTTATGAAAGGGATATCTGTGCCGCTCGTACATTTGGGTTTCTAAAAGATGTTGAATACTTACAGGCAAAGGGACTGGCATTGGGAGGCTCTTTGAAAAATGCCGTTGTTTTAGATGAGCAGAGGATTATTAACAAAGATGGTCTGAGGTGCGCTGATGAATTTGTTAAACATAAGATTCTCGACGCCATCGGTGACCTCTCGCTGCTTGGTATGCCGATCATCGGTCATTTTATTGCCTCAAAATCCGGGCATAAATTGAATAACATCCTTTTGAAAGAGCTTATGGCTCATGAAGAATGCTGGACGGTTGTGACCCATTATGAAGAGGGCGGAAACGCCAGCGATTACTTGTCACTGAATATCCCGTCTTTCAAAATTCTCGATGCCGTTGACAATCAGGTCTCCGGCTTGTAATTCCTTTCTTATTCTCTTTTCCCTCGACAAATAGCGCTTGCTTTTTGGTATGCAGTTTCTTAGTATTACCTGCAAACAATCAAAACAATGAGATAATCTATAAGCACATCTTGGATTGACCTTCCTCAGATGGGGAAAAAGGGCTCAATATAATAATGACTTTAGTTACGCTCCTTGGTGGGAGCTTCACAAATGTAATATAAGATGAGTATATTAAACGATTCAAAATGGCGAGAGGGCGGTCAAATGCCCAAAACGATTCTTATTTTGGCCATCTTCCTTGCTTGTTATATCACTTTCATTTTTCCCCTCAGCTCCTACAGCAGGGATGCAAGGATCACGGACATTTTGGTTACAAATAACACAAGTCACGTAACCGTTTACGCCAGGGTGATGAATTGTTTTACAAAAAAGATGGAATCGGCCATTCTCGCCGGTGTACCGACAACATTTACTTTTTTAATGGAATTGTATCAGGAGCAAGAAAACTGGTTTGATAAAAAAATTGCAGGCACGGTCGTCAAGCAAACGATCAAATATGACAATGTGAAGAAAATTTTTTATGTAATAACAACGGGGGTGAAGCAACCATCGGGATTTCGTGATCTCGAAAGTGCCAAGAAGGCCATGGCGGAGCTCAATG
Organism: uncultured Syntrophaceae bacterium; assembly: GCA_964541605.1. Lineage (GTDB taxonomy): Bacteria > Desulfobacterota > Syntrophia > Syntrophales > UBA2185 > CAZIQY01. The sequence goes on from CAZIQY010000011.1 coordinate 5,373, forward strand.
GCGCGGTGGTTGCCCCAGTAAATGAGCTGCAGAAAAACAAGACATATTACATCAAAATTAAGGCCAGACTTGATGAAGTACGTCTTCCCATGCATATGGAATATGTGCTTTTTTTCGTTTCTCTTTGGGATTTTGAAACGGACTGGCACAAACAAAAGCTTGTTCGTGCATCATGGTGAGGAATCATAAAAATATCGATCTTCAGGAGTTGAAAAGGCGCAAGAGAGAGCGTATTATCATCCTCGTCACAATCGTTGTCATTTTCATCCTGACTTTTCTTGAAAGTCATCTCTTCCAGAGAGAATCCATTATTCCCGTCTCGCACAATGTTCTCGTCTTTGGTTTGATTAATATAAATATCATACTGATTCTACTGCTTATTTTCTTAATTGTCAGAAATGTTGTTAAGCTGATCTTTGAACGAAGACATGGTGTTCTGGGGTCAAAACTCCGAACAAAACTTGTAGCTGCCTTCGTCAGTTTATCCTTAATCCCAACGGTCATCCTATTTCTGGTTTCGGTAAACTTTCTTTCCTACAGTATAGAAAACTGGTTCAATATGGCCATTGGAGATGCCCTAAACAAGACAGTTGAACTTGCCCAGGTTTATTACCAGCAGACCTCTGACTATGCAAAATTTTATGCCAGGCAGATCAGTGCGGACATTACAAAAAATCGTCTGTATGATCAGACGAGGTCAGAATATTTAAAGGCACTCATTGAGCAGAGGCAAAAAACATACAGGATCGGATTGCTGGAAATATATTTTAACAATCAAAAAGACAAACTGATCGTTAAAGATCCGAATAATCCTGATATTGCACCTGGGCAGTTATCTCCTGAAATGCTTGAAGGAGTTTTCAGCGGTCAGGAAATATCAGCGGTTCATCCTGCAAGTACGGGAGATATCATCAGGGGCTTGGCTCCCATTTATTCCTATTTCAGTCCGAATGAAGTGATCGGACTGGTTGTTGTCAGCTATTACATTCCCAAATCTATGGTTGACAAGATGGGGATTATCTCCAAAACCTCAGAGCAATACAAGCAACTTTCCCTTCTGAAAAATCCAATTAAATTCAGTTATATGATCACCTTATTTATCGTTACTTTGTTGATTATTTTTTCTGCAACTTGGTTTGGATTATTTCTTGCCAAAGGCATTACGGTTCCTATTCAGGATCTTGCGGAGGCAACAAACAAGATAGCCAGAGGAGAACTTGAACACCAGATCGATATCGTAGCTGGTGATGAGATAGGCGTTTTGGTGAATTCATTCAACAAGATGACGAAGGATTTAAAAAGAAGTAAAGAAAATCTTGAACAGGCTAATATTAATCTTGACCGGCGCAGAAAGTACATGGAGACAGTCCTTGAAAATGTATCAGCGGGCGTTGTTTCTGTGGATAAAAATGATCTTATCACGATCATCAATAAAGCGGCCGAAAATATGCTTGATATCAAGACCGAAAAAGTTCTGAACAACAGATATCAGAATGTTCTTAACCCCGAGCACATGGCGCTCGTCGATGAATTGCTCAAGAATCTGCAAGGGAGCGGGCAGAATTCCATAGAAAAACAAATTGAATTAACCCTCAAGGACAGGGTGTTAACCGTCTTAATGACCACCACGTTGATATATGATGATGACGGTAAATATATGGGTATGGTGGTGGTTTTTGAAGACTTGACGCAAATCCAGAAAGCGGAAAGAGCGGCGGCATGGCGTGAGATTGCCAGAAGAATGGCCCATGAGATCAAGAATCCCCTGACGCCGGTTCAGCTTTCAGCTCAACGCTTACAAAAGAAATATGGTGATAAACTGGGTGATGATGGCGATGTATTTCATGAATGCACCCGGACAATCATCGATCAGGTAGAAGTATTGAAAAACCTCGTCAATGCGTTTTCTCGCTATGCAAAAATGCCCGTCACCAACCCAACCCCACATGATCTTAATGAAGTTATCAGTGATTCTGTTGTTTTGTTTCAAGATGCCCATAAGGATATTCGTTTTGATTTTCAGCAGGATGCAGGAATTCCCAAAGTGAATATCGATGCAGAACAGATTCGTCGTGTGATGGTCAATCTCCTTGACAATGCTGTTGCAGCTATGGTTAATCAGAAAGGTCACATTATTATCAGGACCTCTTATGATAAATCGTACAGGAAGGCGAGAGTTGAAGTTGCGGATAACGGTTGTGGCATTCCATATAGCTATAAGGCCAAGATGTTTGAACCTTATTTTTCAACAAAAAGTACCGGTACGGGGTTAGGCCTTGCCATTGTGAGTTCAATCATATCGGACCATCATGGCCATGTCAGCGTAAGGGACAATGTCCCCAACGGAGCAATTGTAGCTTTTGAATTGCCTGTTCCCGAAGGGACGGATTCAGCATGAACGGGAGGGATAACTCACTCGCAACCTAGTGAATGAAAAGTTTAAATAATTTCTTATGCATAAAACCATACTGATTGTTGATGACGAAAAAAGTATCTGTCAAACCCTTGGTTCCATTCTTACCGACGAGGGATATGAAGTTCTCACGGCGGGGAGTGGCGAGGATGCCATGAAGATTGTAGGGGAGGAGCTTCCATGTCTTGTGCTCCTTGATATATGGCTTCCCGGAATGGATGGTATAGAAACATTAAAAATCATCAAGTCCAGTTATCCACAGATCCGGGTGATTGTCATGTCCGGTCATGGAACCATTGAAACGGCTGTAAAAGCGACAAAACTGGGAGCCTTCGATTTCATTGAAAAGCCTCTATCCTTGGAAAAAGTGATCATTCTTGTTAATCATGTCTTCGAGCTTATTCGTTTGGAAGAGGAAAACAAGCTTCTGAGACAGAAGATTACCCAGGATTACGAGCTTACGGGGATCAGTGCACCGATTTTAGAGTTGAAGGAGATGATCAATATTGTTTCCCCAACAAACGCCTGGATATTGATCATGGGTGAAAATGGCACAGGGAAAGAACTGGTTGCCCGATCTATCCACAGGCAGAGCAAAAGGGCAGGCAAACCCTTCGTTGAAGTTAATTGCGCAGCCATTCCTGAAGATCTGATAGAAAGTGAACTCTTCGGTCATGAGAAAGGCGCCTTCACCGGCGCCACCGAAAAAAAGAGAGGAAAGTTTGATCTGGCCCATGAAGGAACGGTTTTTCTTGATGAAGTGGCAGACATGAGCTTGAAGGCCCAGGCGAAGATCCTAAGGATTCTTCAGGAAAAGAAATTCGAGAGGGTCGGTGGGGGCACGCTTATTCCTACGGATGTTCGGGTCTTGGCTGCCACGAACAAGGAACTTGAAAAGGAGATGGAAGCCGGGCGATTCAGGCAGGACCTTTATTACAGACTTAACGTGATCCCCTTGAGAATCCTTCCTTTGAGGGACAGAAAAGAAGACATCCCCTGCCTGGTGAGTCGATTTCTGCAGGAATTTGCGCTGAAAGAAAGGGAATCGGAAAAAGCGATTGAGGAAGATGCCCTGGCGATATTGATGGAGCACAACTGGCCGGGAAATGTCAGGGAGTTGAAGAACATTATTGAACGGCTTGTCATTATGGTTCCACATAATGTGATAACCGCAAAGGACATTCCTCCATTGATCAAGGAATATCAGATTCCTGACACGGATGAATCAGCCGGGGATGCTACGGATTCATTCCGTACGGCAAAAATGGACTTTGAGAGGCGCTATATCATAAAGAAACTGGAGGAATATAATGGTAACATCTCAAAAACTGCGGAAGCCATCGGCTTAGAGCGAAGCAATCTTCATCGAAAAATTAAAAGATACGGTCTGGATGACGTTTCAAAATAGATGCTGTTTCTATTTCTGGAGATCGGTAAGGGAGAATTTGTTAAAGGGCAGGAAAATTAATCCGAGGACAATCACGATCCCGATCGAGAGGAAATGATAGATGACCGCAAAGGTGAAGGCATCTGTCTTAGTGATACCAAACAGTGTCAGTCCCAGAATACAGAAATAATGCCAGTTCCCTATAAATCCCGGAGCTGCTGGAATGACAATTCCGATCATCAGGATAATCATGAGAACGAAAGCGGCCACAGGCGGGAGGGGAAAGCTGAAAGCCAGGAATAGAAGATAAATAGCGGTGCCGTTGATAAGCCATAACACTGCAGAAAGAAACATTACAGCGATAAATCGTTTAGCGTCAGCGATGATTGCGAATCCATCGATGAAATAATTAATCAAACGATTCAATTTAACGGCATATTTTTCCGGAAGTCTGGTGAAAAGCAAACCCAGCACCCTGATGGAATCATCCCGCCTGACGAGCAACAAAATCATGACGGTAAAGATTATAACGGTGATCACAAAAAAAATCAGGTTCGCTCTGATCAGCCACGGGGGGAGCGGCGTGAAAAAAAGAACGAATACAAAGACGGAAAGCACGCTGAAGCTGTCAAAAATCCTCTCGATAAAAACAGTCCCCAGGGCGGCGGACATTTTGATGTGGCTTTTTTTCGTGATCAGATAGGGACGTGCCAGTTCCCCGATCCTCGCGGGAATAGCCACAATAGCCAGAAATCCTACGCTTGTTACAGAAAACAGAGATAACTGGTCAATCTTGTCGAGGGGGCTGAGGATGATCCCCCAGCGCCAGGACCTCAGGACTTGCATGAAGAAAAAGATCATCAGAGCCGGCAAGACATATTCATATCTAACCTTCCCGAATCCGTCTATCACATCCTGAAAACGAATTCCCCTGACGGAGAGATAAACCAGAATAACACCGATGATGAGTCCCAGGATTACATTCTTTTTCATTCACTGATCCTGTCAAAGAACATGAAACAAAGGGCTTTTATGCCGGGTTCATTTCCTGATGATATTGTCACTGATCTTGTCGTGAATAAGCTGCGATGATAGTTTGTTCCCGATAAGTCCCACCCGTATAGAAACTGTGGTCACGTTTTTTGCCTTGTATTGAATAGTGAATTGAACTTTTTCATTATCAATAATCGTGGATATTGTTCCTGTGCCTATCTCCTTCGTCGGTTCCACGTCAAGTCCACGCATGTCTGCTACCGTTTTTTCGCAAGCAGCCCAAACCCTGTCAAAGGAATAATAGTAGTCCGTCTTCAGCTCTCCGTTGATGTAGAAATAAGTGCCCGAACCTGCTCCAACCGCTGCTCCGCCGACCACTGCCGCGGCACAACCCGTAATAAGGAAAAAACTCGCTATCAATAAGTATAACTCATTCTTTTTTCGTTTAAGCATGGCCTCTCCTTTCAGTATTAGTTATATTTTCTCAGTTGTTTCATCATTTTTACCTTCTGTCGTTTCTTTAAAACGAATGGCGAGATTTTTCAACCTTTCGTTGGCGAAAAAGTTTGCCGTATCAAGCGGGTAGTTGCCATCTTTATCCATTTCTCCCGCTTTTTTTCCCGTCAGGATGCTTATGCCTTCATCGATGTTGTGAACCGGATAGATATGGAATTGTTTTTGTGCTACGGCCTGCACAATGTCCTTTCTGAGCATAAGATCGGGAATGTTCAATGCGGGAATAATCACACCCTGCGTTCCGGTAATCCCTTTAGATTTGCATACCTCATAAAACCCTTCAATTTTGAGGTTCACTCCTCCAACCGGCTGTATGTCTCCCTTCTGATTTATGGAACCGGTCACAGCAATGTCCTGCCTTAAGGGAAGACCGGAGAGACTGGAAAGAATTGCGTAAACTTCGGCTGATGAAGCGCTGTCTCCATCTATCTCGCTATAGGACTGTTCGAAACAAATGCTGGCTGACATTGTCAGGTTTTCATCCCTGGAATATTTACCTCTTATGTATCCTTCCAGGATAAGAACTCCTTTATCGTGGGTTTTACCGGAAAGCTTGGCCTCTCGCTCGATGTTAATGATTCCCGATCTACCCGCCGATGTTTCCGCCGTAATTTTTGAAGGCTTTCCGAATGCGTAATCGCCGAAATCGTAAACAGACAAGCCATTCACCTGACCGACGACCATACCCGAGGCATCGATCATAATGGTCCCATCTTCAATCATTTTATGAATTTTGCTTTCCCAGAGACTGACACGTCTTATCTTTTCATCATAGGCTTTGTCCACGTGCGTATCTGTGACCAGCGTTTTGCCATCTTTCTGTGCCCAATAACTGGCTTCTCTGATCAGGTCAGCTATATCGCTGAACCGTGTTGATATTCTTTTTTGATGTCCTGTCAGACGAACCCCGTATTCAATTACCGCAGCTACCGCTTTTTTGTCAAACGGTAATAGAGTTTCCTCTTCTGATATCTTTTTAATAAAGCTGATATAGGACGTGATATTCTCTCGGTTGTTAGGCATTTCGGTGTCAAAGGGTGCTTTGATCTTGAAGATCTTTTTAAAGTCTTCCACTGTATTATAGAGCTGGTGATAAAGATGGTCATCTCCTATCATGATGACCTTCACATCAAGCGGAATGGGTTCAGGTTTCATGGCTGTTGAGGTGATGCCGTACGGATCATAGTTTTGCATGGTAAAGAGTCTGTTTTTGAGCGTTCGTTTAAGAAATTCCCAGACACCCGGTTCAATTAATGCATCGAAGGCGTCAAAAACGATATAACCTCCGTTGGCTCTCAGAAGAGAGCCTGCTTTGATCCGCGTAAAATCGGTACTCCATAATCCAAGCCTTTCAACATCCTTTTCTATTGTGCCGAAAAGATTTTTATAGGTCGGTGTGGTTTCAATAATTACGGGAGCCCGCTCAGTATGAGCATTGTCAACCAGGACATTTACCTTGTATTCGATAAAGGGTTTGCCATGATACGGAGATGGACCATAGCTGAAAGAGCCGCCCGGCTGCTGCTCTTCCTCCTTCTCTTTGAAGGTTTTCAGGTTGGAGAGGATATGTTCCTGGACATCATGTAAGTATCCCTCAACTCTTTCATTATCACTCGCATATTTCGTACGGATATCCGAGATGATCCCGCTGACGACGGGAAGACCGTATTTATATTCCAGAGAGTAGATTTCTTTTTGAATTTCTTTTTCGATCTCTCTGGTATATTTCATTAGAGCCTCAAGCTCTGTTCGGGACTCTTCGATCTTTCTTCTGATAACTTCCAGTTGCGCTTTATCGAATTTATTCTGATCCGTGAGGACCTCAATCTGTTCAAATGGGATAGGTTTTCCATTAAAGATCGGAGCAATGTCCTGCTTCGTATAGGGTCCAATCTGATACTGAACCAACTGAAGATTTTCCCGATGGAGTTTTTCGTTGAATGTGCGGATCACTTCTGTTTGTTTTGTTCTGTATCCATGGATTATTTCATCAGAAGCCTTCTTAAAATCATCGCTTTCAAGGATTTTAGGAATTTCTTTTTTCAATACTGATATGAGATCATCCATATCCTGTTGAAAATTTTTGCCCGCACCTGCTGGAAACTTAAGGAATCTTGGCATATCACGGTCTTTGAAGTTGTGAACATAGCATATGTCATCAGGATAGGGCAGGGGCATGTCAAGTTCTTTGAGCAGCATTTTGACGGTGGATGTTTTACCTGTACCCGACAAACCGGCCGCATATATATTGTAGCCGGGACTGCCGATTTCCAGACCAATACGGATGGCAGCCAGCGCCCTTTCCTGACCGATAATTCCCGTAATTTGTGTGCATTCTCCGGTGTGTTCGAAGCCGAGAGAGTCTGGATCGCATGTCCAACGCAACTTTTCAGGCGGAAGCTTCTGTAATGTCTTTTTCTTACGCATCTAACATTTCTCCTGGATGCAAAATATAATAAATGTTTTGGTGATTGTCCATTTTTTATTGCTTGAGCGTGTGGTTCAGTGGAAAAATCAGAAAGTAAAATTCCTGACGGGGAGGGTATCAAATGTGCCTTGCCTTCGACGAGTTTTGCAGGAGCTTCGATGTCGTTAACTTTGCGTCCGATTCTCTGATCCGTGAAGGTTTTTGACGCACTGATTATCGGGCTCAGCTACAACTCGTCACTGTGTCTGGCGAATTCTCTGAGCAGGTCTTCCTGCTTTTTGCTGAGATTGGTGGGTGTCTTCACGACCGTTTCAATGATCTGGTCCCCTTTGCCAAATCCCCTCAGGCGAGGTATGCCTTTGCCTTTCAGACGGAAGCTGGCTCCGGTTTGGGTTCCTCTCGGGATCTTTACTTTTTCGGTACCATTTAAGGTTTGTACCTCTATGGTTGCTCCCAGGGCCGCCTGTACAAAAGAGATGGGGATCCGGCAGTAAACATCATTTTCTCTTCTCTCAAAAAAATCATGAGGCGTCACATGGATAAAAACATACAGGTCACCATCGGGCCCTCCGAAGTCTCCCTCTTCGCCTTCACCTCGCAATCTCAACCGTGATCCGGTTTCCACGCCGGCGGGCACCTTGAGATGAACTGTTTTTGTAATAGTGCTTCTGCCTGTACCTTTACAGTGGGAGCAGGATTTTGTGATGATCCTGCCTTCCCCTCTGCACTGAGGACAGGTCGTACTGATGCTGAAGAAACCACTGGTCTGGGTAACCTGGCCCCTTCCTTGACAGCGGCGACACGTTTCCGGCGACGTTCCCGGCGCTGATCCCGTACCCCGGCATTCATGGCACCCTTCCAGCTTTACAACCTCTATGTCTGTTGAGGTTCCAAATGCCGCATCCTGGAAAGATATCTTGAGGTCATAACGAAGATCAGCCCCTGCTCTCTGGGATGTTCTTGGTCTCGAGCGTCCTGTGTTAAATCCAAAGATATCTTCAAAGATATCGCCGAAGCTTGAAAAGATGTCTTCAAATCCGGAAAAGCCTCTGAATCCGATTCCATTCAAGCCTTCATGACCAAACCGGTCATATATTTCCCTTTTTTCTCTATCGCTTAATACCTCATAGGCCTCTGCCGCTTCTTTAAACATGTCTTCGGCTTGCTTATCACCCGGATTCCTGTCAGGGTGGTATTGCATGGCCAATTTCCTGTATGTTTTCTTGATGTCTTCATCCGAGGCATTTCTTTCAACGCCTAAAATTTCATAATAACAACGCTTTGTCATGGAACTTATAAATGATCCTCTCGTGCCATCATTTTTTTGACTTCCTCTATCTTGACGGTATTGTTGCTCTTTTGAAAGGCATGGAAGGCAAAGGCAAATTTCCTCAACTCTAGGGCCCGTTGACCTACTCTGTTCCAGTCATCCTCTGAGATGTTTCGTTTCAAGGCCTTCATTGCGTATTGAAAGGCCATGGTATCTCCGATCGCTTCAGCCATCTCCCTGATTTTTTCCAGCCCCTGAAGATGGTTTGCTTTCTGATAAAAATCCGTGGCATCGGAGATTCTGCCTGATTCCAGGTAGCTGTCTCCGTATGTCAAAAGAACTCTATCGGATTGCCGATCTATATAGAGGATTTTTTGTTTTTCTCTGTAGTCAGGTAACTTTCTCAATATTTTTTAACCGGCGCAATCAGGAGTCAATGATATTATTTCATAACATAATAACCATTTTGACCATGTCAAGGCAAACGGGTATCATTTATTGAACTAATCGATTGAGAGCTTCTTCATATTTCTGTCTGGTCTTTTTAACGATGTCATCCGGCAGATCGGGGGCAGGCGGTTTTTGATTCCAGTTAATGGAGAGCAGATAATCCCTTAAAAATTGTTTATCGTAACTTCTTTGGCCTCTTCCCTCTTCATAATCATCCCTGGGCCAAAACCTGGAAGAGTCCGGTGTAAGAAGTTCATCAATCAAAATCAGTCTGTCTTCATAAATACCGAATTCCATTTTCGTATCTGCAATGATGATGCCCGCGTCTTCAGCGGTCTTAGATGCCTTGCAGTAAATGGAAAGGCTGATGTCTACTATTTTTTCAGTCAAATCAATGCCGATAATGCCTTCCATTTCTCTTTTCGAAATGGCAGCATCATGCTGCCCTTCCGCGGCCTTGGTGGTCGGCGTAAATATGGGTTCGGGAAGGCGGGTCGATTCCTTCAATCCGTCCGGCAGCCTGATACCGGAAATGGTTTTATCCCGAACGTAATCTTTCCATCCGGAACCGCTCAGATATCCCCGGACGACGCATTCGACGGGAAGAGGTCTGGCTTTTTTCACAAGCATGCTCCTGCCCTGAAGGACGTCTCTGTAAAGTCCGCACTCGTCCGGGAAATCGACAGGATCCGTTGAAATCATGTGGTTTTGAATGACATCTTTCATTTTGTTGAACCAGAAAACGGACATCCGTGTAAGGATTTCTCCTTTGCCCGGTATGGGATTTGGCATGATTACATCAAAAGCGGATATTCTGTCCGACGCTACAATGAGAAGATAATTTCCAGTTTCATAAACATCGCGCACCTTTCCCCTGTTGAACAATTTCAATCCTGAAAACTCTGTTCGGATAAGTCCCTTGCTATTCATAAACCTCCATCGGATTTGGGAACCTCTAAGAATTGGTTCTGCGATGTTTATTTCAAAAACGGGTTGTATTTCTTTTCATGGCCGATGGTCGAAGTAGGCATCCTTCCGTAATTATGTCCAGGCATTACTTCGGTTTCATCCGGCAAACTGCATAATCTGTCTTTGATGGAACGAAACATTACCTGCCATGATCCGCCGGGAAGATCAGTCCTGCCAACGGCTTCCACGAAAAGTGTGTCGCCTGTAAAAACATATCCAGGCACATAAAGAGCAATGCCGCCGGGAGAGTGCCCGGGTGTATGAATCACTTTTAAGGAGATTTTTCCTGCGGATATATGCTCTCCATCCCTGACGGTAAAATCGGCGGGTGGGGATTGCTGGGCTCCGAACATTCTGAAAATCATCGCAGGCGTGGATACCAGCATATCTGCATCGTCCTCGTGAATGACGATTTGCGCTCCCGTTTTGTTTTTCATCTCTTTATTCCCCGCTATGTGATCGACATGGCCATGGGTGTTTACGATATACTTTATGCTGATATTGTTTTTCCTTGCCGTAGAAATAATACCCTCCACATTAGCGGCCGGATCTATGACAAGCCCTTCGCCACTTTCCGGATCGCAGACAAGATAGGCAAACACTGCCATATGACCAACCTGCATCTGTTTTAGGAACATAGAGGGACCTCCCGCGGGTCACCTAACATGTTTGGTTTTCCAAAGTCAACGAGATTCAAATTCCTTTATGACAGGAAGCGCGTCCCAAACAACCCGCCCTGCGGACAGGGAGTCTTGCCGTTACTGCCATCCAATGGGATCATACCCTCTTTCTCTGAGGCACCGATCCACGAACCTTTTATGAAGCGGACTGGGTTGCGATGCTTTTGAGATGCCCCTGACAAGACCGGTTGCCGCTCCGGCTGCCGCTCCAATGACTGCCCCCCTTCCCAGACTGCCAGTGACAGACCCGATAGCGCCTCCTACCACCGCTCCCGCAACACCGCCACCCGCCGTGCTTTTCGCCGCTTCCATGCCGGCGTCTGACTTCACATAAGCATCAGCCATACGGTCGCATTCTTCGATATCTTTTTTTGCCTGCTCTTCACCTACCGTTTTCAGGTGTGCGTTCGGATAGAGAACGGGGCCATGTGAAGCGCAGCCGGCCATTAAGAAAAGGGCGATCAGTATGGATGAGATCCTGAACGGAAAATGGTTTTGCATACCCTGACTTCGATCAACGTTTTCCTGCCCGTGAGGCCTCACACGGTCAGCTATGGATGTCATAAAATTTTTTAATAACATTTTTTGTGTCACTTTATTCTCCTTTACTGTCAGCTTCTTTCATTAGCACTGCACCGAAGAATCCATCCATGTTGTGTCGGTGGGGAAAGGTTTTGAAATACCCTTGCTTATCGATCAATGAAGAATGGATTGTGAGCGGAGGACGAGCCAGCACAAAGTCGTTGTGACGGGCGATAAAATCCTTCACCACTTCTTCGTTTTCTGCAGGCAGCATGCTGCACGTACTATAAATCAACCGGCCCCCCTTTTTGAGATACAAAGCGGCTTTCTTCAGGATGGTCCTCTGTAGAAGCACCAATTTTTTTATATCGGCAAAAGAAATCCGCCATTTTATTTCAGGATTTCTTCTCAGAGTGCCCGTGCCGGAGCAGGGTGCGTCGATCAGGACTCTGTCAAAGGCTTCATGAAATCCCTTGCCCCTGTCTTCAGCAGCATTTCCCCTCCATGCATCCAAGATGTCAACCCCCTGTCTCTTTGCATTTTCCCTTAATAATTCGATTTTCACGTTGTTGATGTCAAGCGCTACGATGCGGCCCCGGTTTCCCATGATTTCCGCCAGATGGGTGGCTTTTCCCCCCGTTCCGGAACAGATGTCAAGGATGGCATCTCCCGGCGTGGGATCGACAAGGCAGGCGATTAATTGCGAGGCTTCATCCTGAACATGGATGTGTCCTGATTTATAAAACACTATTTCCCGGAGGGGAACAGCAGGATGGGATATGACAAGACCGTCCGGGGAAAAGGCGGTTGTTTTCACGTCAAAACCGCTGTGTGACATTTCTTCCGCAACCTGCTCCTGTGTTGTTTTCATTCTGTTTATCCTCAGGGTATAAGGGGGGACTTCATTATTTTCCCTGCAGATGGCAGCGGTTTCCTCCACACCGAATGTTTCCAGCCACCGCTTGACCAGCCACAAGGGGTGAGAATGAAAGGTCGATATGTGAAGAGCAGGGTTCTTCACGATATCGGGATAAACGATTTCATCCTTTTTGCGGATCGCGTTTCTCAAAATGGCATTAATCAGCCCTGAAGCAGCCGGGTGCATGTTTTTCGCCATTTTAACAGCTTCATCGACGATGGCAAAATCCGGGATTCTTTCAGTGAACCATATCTGATACAAGGCTGTTCTGAGGATGTTTTTTATGCCCGTTTCCATGAGGTTGAAATTTCCTCTGTAGAGCTGACAGATAATCCAATCCAAACGGCCCCTCATCCTCAGTGTCCCGTAAACGATCTGGGTAAGCAGCCTTCTGTCGGAGATGTTCATGATGTCATCCCGCATCAGGCATGCATCGAGGAGGGGTTCAGCAAAGGCCCCCTTCTCCTCAATGCGATTCAGGATATCAACGGCCATTGAGCGCACTGACCGGTTTTGCGTGATTTTCAACCCAGCTTATCTCCCGGTAACAATCTGAATCCTTTCAGAAAATCGTGTACGGGCATCTTTTTTTTGCCTTCCAGTTGAATGTCTTTCAGATATACGTATCCGTCTTTTGCTGCCACTGGAAGTCCCCGTTGGGTTTCCATTCCAACCTCTCCTGCACTTCCCGACACGGGAGCGACGTCTCCTGCTGAGGAGAAGATCTTCATTTTTTTTCCTCTGTAAAGGGTATAGGCGCAGGGAACCGGCGAGAGCCCTCTGATGAGATTGACAATGCTGTAAACATCGCGATCCCAACGGATGCATCCATCTTCTTTATTCAGTCTTGGCGCATACGTGGCCGATGAATCATCCTGGGGAATCCGTCTGATGGCACCGTGCTGCACCATCTCAATGGTTTTCAGAAGCAATTCAGCGCCCACTTTTGCCAGACGATCGTGCAGGACACCGAATGATTCGTCCGGTCCAATGATCGTTTCTTCCTGCATGAGGATATCACCTGTATCCAGCCCTTCATCCATCCGCATGATCGTCACGCCTGTTTTTGTTTCTCCGCGTATCAGTGTCCAGTTGATCGGCGCCGCACCGCGATATTTTGGCAGGAGGGACGGGTGGACATTGATACAACCCATCGGTGCGCCTTCAAGGATCTCCAGCGGCAGGATCTGCCCGAATGCTGCCACGACAACCAGTTCGGGTGATAGATTCTGGAAGAGATCAAAAAATTGGTGATTCTTCACTTTTTCCGGCTGAAGGATGGTTAAATGATGCCGTTCAGCGATGATTTTAATTGGCGTCGGGGCAAGAGTCTGGCCGCGACCTCTGGGCCTGTCCGGCTGGGTGATTACACCAACAACGGGATAGTCATGCCTGATGAGAATTTCGAGGGATGGAACAGCAAATTCCGGTGTTCCCATAAAGACGATGTTTAGCCTGGACATGAGATGGCTTCCTTCCTGCCGCTTTTTATCGCATGCAGACGCTCAGTACTTCAATGAAATCGGTTTCGCCTCTAAGAATTTTGAGAACGCCGCTCTGGAGGAGGGTTTTCATCCCTTCGACTGTGGCCGTTTTTCGAATGGCAGCGATGGATTTCCGGCTGATGATCATCTGTTTGATGTTGTCCGTAGCCGCAAGGAGTTCGAAGATTCCCATCATTCCACGGTAGCCGGTGCCGTTGCACTCCGGACAACCCCTGGGTCGGCAAAGGTTCAGATCATCATAATTTATACCCAGCGCGGGAAACTCCCTTTCTCCGTAATGGTTGACGAGATCACGGAATTCCTCTTCCCCGGGATGGTAGGATTCCTTGCAGATAACGCAAAGAGATCGGATAAGCCGCTGTGCCAGTACGCATAAGAGGGAATCGGCGAAGGCAAAGGGATCGATTCCCATATCCAGCAGCCGGACGATTGTTTCCGGCGCGTTGTTAGTATGCAGGGTGGATAGAACGAGGTGACCCGTTGTGGAGGCCTCTATGCCCATTTTGGCCGTTTCGTAATCGCGCATCTCTCCTACCATGATGACATCCGGATCAGCCCTGAGAAAGGCCCGCATGGCATTGCTGAAGTCCAGTCCGATCTTGTGATGGACCTGCACCTGGCGGATGCCCCTCTGGGTAATCTCCACGGGGTCCTCCGCCGTCCAGATTTTTACATTGGGCCGGTTGATCAGGTGAAGGGCTGCATGGGCTGTGGTGGTCTTACCGGAACCAGTAGGGCCTACGAGAAGAATCAATCCATAAGGCTTTTTCATGATACCTTTGAACCGCTCCAGGGTGTCCGGCTCCATCTGGAGTTCATCAATGGTCATGATTCTACCCCGCGTGAGAATTCGCAACACCACGTCCTCAACGTAACCGTGGGTAGGAATAGTTGCCACGCGCAATTCAATCTCTTCGGCATCGGGAGTTCTGTGCTTGATCTTCCCGTCCTGGGGGAGTCGCCGTTCCGTGATGTCCAGGTTGGACATGATCTTGATCCGGGAGACAATGGCGGAACGATACTCGTAAGGGAACGTCCTGAATGGCAGACATTCCCCGTCGATCCGGAAGCGGACGGATACGAACTGGTCCTTGATGTCCGGTTCGATATGAATATCAGACGCCCGTCGGATATAGGCTTCGTTGATGACATCGTTGACGAGTTTTACAATATTGCTGTCTGATTCTGAAACGGAGGCTTGTTCTTCTTCCGCCGACCGGTTCGCTGCTCCGCCCGGTTCTTCCAGTCCGAAGAAGTGGTCAATGAACAGCAGGATGTCTTCTTTCGATGCCACACAGTAATCCACTGCCTTGGTTTTCAGGAGATTTTCGATGGCGTCCCGCTTCAGGATGTTTTGTGGATCGTTTACCAGAACAGAGATTCTGCCCTCCCTTTTTTCCAGAGGGACCCAGAGTTCCCGGCGGAGGTATTCATAGTTCAACCGGCTGAGCAGGTCTTTCGGAACCAGACAGGCCTTGTCGAAGTTGATCGTACGATATGCCGCGGGATTGTCCGCTTCCTTAATGGCGTTTACCCGGCCGGCAGGAGGCTTTTTATCCATTTTTAGTAATTCTCCCCATCCCCGAATTCTGGAAATCGGTAAATTTTATCCAGAGTATAGAAAAATGGATTCTTTCCGTCAATGACGAAAAAAATATTGTTTTGGATGTTCCTTTTATCCATTATAAGGCGGTAACAGGCGCACAGCCCTCTTTTTCTTGACAGGCCATCGAAATACATCTATATCATGACAGCGAGTCGCCTTCATCGTCGGTTCCACAGAGCATTATTGGATATGCCTGTCTCGCCTCTATCCGCCGCCTGACCATCCCTTTGAAGGCAACCTATCGGCATGTGTAAGGTAGATTTGTTATGAACGAAAAAATTACGGAGTTTGCATATGAGATCATACGTCGTTTTTTCATCCATGGGGCCTGACCGCCCTGGTCTGGTCAGGGAAATAGCGGAATTTTTTTCGGCACGCGGTATCAATATCGAACGCTCACGCGGCTGCGTACTGGGAAATGAATTCGGCATGGTTATCCTGACCTCTGGCAATAACGATAACGTCGAACAACTGATTAATGATCTGAACATCCTCCGTGAAAAAACCGGTCTTGACATCTACATCCGGAAAACAAAGGCGCCCCTCCACAGAGAGATCATGCCGTCGATTCCCTACAAGCTCATCGCCATATCCATCGACCGGCCGGGAATCATTCATCAAATCTGTAAGGTCCTGCATGAGAGACGAATCAACATCGAAGATATATTAACCAACGTTGACCATGATCCCGCGTCGGGCGCCAACGTTTTTCAGATGATCTGCTATTTTTCCCTGCCGCCGTCTGTCAAGATTATCGACCTCAAGAACGCCCTCACCCGTATCAGCGACGAGTACAATATCGATATCCGGTTCGATGCGGTGATCAACAAATAGCTATGGGAAAAGTGAAAGAACAACGCAATGGTCTGAGGCCGATCTCCGAAATCGCTGCGTCCATCGGCCTTCTCGAAGATGATCTGGAATGTTATGGCCGCTACAAGGCCAAGGTCAGGATCGATGCGATCAAGCGCTTCGAACGCAGGGCAAATGCCTCCCTGATCCTGGTTTCCGCGATGACCCCAACACCCGCCGGTGAAGGGAAAACCACAGTATCCATCGGACTTGCCCAGGCCCTCGCCAGATTGGGAAAGCCAACGATCGTGACGCTACGCGAGCCGTCCCTGGGACCAGTTTTTGGCATCAAGGGAGGCGCTACGGGCGGCGGTCTCTCCAGTGTTCTTCCCGTCGACGACATAAATCTCCATTTTACAAATGACTTTCCGGCGGTGGAGAGCGCCCACAATCTCCTTTCCGCCCTTGTCGACAACACCATATTCCACGGCAACCCCCTGAATATTGACCCACGAAAGATCACCTGGCGTCGCGTGATGGATATGAACGATCGGTCCCTCCGTGATATCGTCATCGGCCTCGGCGGCTCCACGAACGGCGTACCCCGCGAGACGGGATTCGACATCGTTCCTTCCAGCGAAATCATGGCGATTCTTTGTCTCTCACGATCTTACGCGGAATTGAAGGACAAGATACGAAAGATTCTGGTAGGTTTTACCTATGACGACAAGCCGGTCATTACCGGTGATCTGAAGGTGGAAGGCGCCGTCACAGCCCTTTTGAAACATGCCCTTCTTCCCAATCTGGTGCAGACCACGGAAGGTGTGCCAGCCATCATTCACGGCGGTCCCTTTGCCAACATCGCGCAGGGAACTAACAGTGTCATAGGCACCGACCTGGCGCTCCGTCTGGCCGATTATGTGGTGACCGAGGCAGGGTTTGGCTTTGAGCTGGGTGCGGAAAAGTATTTCGACATCGTGGCGCCTTACGGCAATCTGAATCCCCGCATCGTTGTCCTGGTGGCAACGGTTCGCGCCCTTAAATATCATGCCGGCGTGGCCCGGAAGGATCTCAATGTGCCCAACCCGCGTTTGGCCGTCCTCGGCATGGCAAATCTAAGAAAGCACTATGAGAACATTGACAAGTTCAACGTTCCCTGCATTGTTGCGCTGAACCGTTTCCCTTCCGATACGGATGAAGAAATACGGGCTGTTGTCCAAGCTGCGGAAGACGAAGGGATGAATATCGCACCTGCCGACATTTTCCGTCTCGGCGGTGAAGGAGGCCTGGAACTCGCGGAAAAAATGATAAAGATCATCGCAGGTTCGTCCCGCACTTTCCGTTCGCTCTATCAATGGGAGCAGCCGGTGGAAGACAAGATATTCACGGTTGCCAGCAAGATATACGGCGCCGTTTCCATCGACTATCAGCCGCTGGCAAAGCGAAATCTCGATAATATCAAGAAATTCGGCTTCGACAAACTCCCTGTATGCATTGCCAAAACCCAGCAGTCCCTTTCGGACAATCCCGCCCTCCTGGGACTGCCCAGAGATTTCATTGTCACCGTTCGGGAAATCAAGATCGCATCGGGAGCGGGTTTCCTCATCCCTATCACCGGCGAGATCCTTCGCATGCCGGGCCTGTCGAAAGCACCGGCGGCGTATCACATCGATATCGACGACGACGGAAATATCACGGGCATCACCACCCCCGGAAATGACTGACATCTCATCAAAACCTGCCGCATCTTGTGATTAAATTGAACCATAGTTCTTTCCTGTAAGATTTCATGTCGGTACTCATGAAATTCATTTGAAATTTTTCGAAACCTGTCCGGTGCAAAAACCGGTTAGTTACATGAAGTTGATGGGATCGACATCCACCCTGATGTCCAGACCGATTCCGGCAGCCCTGGACAGGATGTCGCGGGTCAGACGATTCAGCGCGTGTGCATCCTTTCCTTTCAGGAGAAGCTGCCAGCGGTGCCTTCCCTTGATCATTGCAATGGGAGCCTCCGCGGGGCCGATGATGTCCGCTCTTTCTTCCGGCTTGTAGGTTTTCATCAGGTCTTTAAGCAGGGCCTTGAGTTTTTCAATGCCTTTCGTTCCGGAATCTTTTCTTGTGCTGGAAAGATTGAGATTCACAATGCGGGAATAGGGCGGGTAGGACAGGGTCTTCCTCAATGAGAGATCCTCTCCGTAAAATCCCGAATAGTCATGATTTTTTGCCCTTAGTATGGCGTAGTGATCGGGATTGAAGGTCTGAATGATGACTCTTCCGGGGAAGGCGCCCCTGCCGCCCCTGCCTGAAGCCTGCGTCAGGAGTTGAAATGTTCTCTCCGCCGCCCGGAAATCGGGGATATTCAGGGAAGTATCCGCTGATATAATCCCGACCAGGGTGACGTTGTGGAAATCGTGCCCCTTGGTGATCATCTGCGTGCCGACAAGGATGTCGGTCTCGTGTCGGTCAAGGGACTTGAGAATTTTTTCATAAGATCCCCTTACCGCTGTCGTATCACTGTCCATCCGCCCGACTCTGGCTTCGGGAAAAATTTTTTTAATCTCATCTTCCAGCCTTTCCGTTCCCACCCCGTGTTGCATGATGCGACTGCTCCGGCATCCGGGGCACCGTGAAGGCGTCCTGACAGCCAAATCGCAGTAATGGCATTTCAGAATGCCGGCGCCGGCATGGTGTGTCATGGATACGGTGCAGTTCCGACATTTGAAGACATGTCCGCAGTCGGGGCAGAACATGAACGTATGAAAACCCCTCCGGTTCAAAAAGAGAAGGGTCTGTTTTTTGTTTTCCAGGGTGTCCTGTATAGACGCTTGAAGAATGCGGGACAGGATCGGAAAAGAGGCTTTATTTTTCCCTTCCGTTTCCCGTTTCATATCGACGATTTCGACGTCCGGCAGAGGGCGTTCTTCCACCCTCACGGGTAAGACGAGATATGTGTATTTCCCTTTCATGGTATTGAAGTATGTCTGGATTGCCGGTGTAGCGGAACCGATGATCACGGTAGCCGCAAGCAGCTTTGCCTTCATGATGGCCAGGTCACGGGCGTTGTACCTCATTCGGTCGTCCTGCTTGTAGGAGGCGTCATGTTCCTCATCAACGACAATCAGTTTCAGGTTTCTTACAGGGGCAAAAACGGCCGAGCGTGCGCCTACAACAACACTGATGTCGCCCCGCTGGATTCGCCGCCACTGATCATAGCGGGCGGATTTTGATATGCCGCTGTGGAGGACAGCGATTTCCCGATCGGGAAATCGCTTGTTGAACCTGGTAAGCAGTTGCGGTGTCAGGGCGATTTCCGGCACTAAAAAGATCGAGCCCCCCTTCATCCGTAGCGTTTCTTCTATGGCGTTAAGATATACCTCCGTCTTGCCGCTTCCGGTCACCCCGTGAAGGAGATGGGGGGAAAACAGATGGCTTTCCAATCCTTTTACGATTTCCCGGATGGCCATTTCCTGATCTTCGTTGGGGATGATGATGCCGTCATCTCTGCCAATTTCAGCGGGACGACAGGGGGATCGATAGACTTCCTCTTCCGTCACATGGATAACCCCCTTTTCCGCTAAACCCCTTACCAGGGCAGGTACATTTTTGAATGATTTACGGAGGGTGGTGAATGAAGCGGTACCATGCGATCTGAGGAAATCCAGGAACCTCTGCTGGCTTTTCGTCAATGTTAAAGAGAGGTCTTCCACAGGATTGAGAACTGCGATCTTCTCTTTTTTCAGCATGACATCCGGTTTTTCGATTCTGTCCTCCACATGAATCAATCCCATACTCAGGAGGGCCTGGATATCTCTGCTGATGTCCTTTTTCTCGAGGATATTTTTTAAACGGGAAAGTGGAAGACCATTCGGGAAGCCGGCAAGGGCATCCATGAATCTCGTTTGTGAACGTGATTTGATGTGGCTGCTTTTGTCTGATTTCATGTTTGCAGGAGTGATCCAGCGGTTGCTTTTCAGATCAATTCCCCCCGGCAAAATCTCAGACAGTGTTTTACCCAGGGGGTAGACATAGTATAGGGAAACCCACTTAAAAAAGGTTAAATCGTTTTCATTGAAGAGGGGTTCAGAATCCAGAATATCTTCGACATCTTTAATATTATCACAGGCTGAAGCGGACATGACCTCAATGATGTATCCGGTCATTCTTCGTTTTTCCAGAGGAATGAGGACCCGTTTCCCTGTGGCAATGTCTGCCTCAAGCGCTTTCGGAACAGCATAGATGAATGTTTTATCGGATGGTATGTTAACGGCAACCCTTACAAACATTTTGCCTGTTCCTTTAGTCTCAATGGGTTATCCCCGGAAGTCTGAACCGGTGCTGTTTCTTCGAGAATAAGCGTTTATCGCGATTCCGGATCCCGGGGAGCGTCGATAACAAGCTTGATTCGGAATCCAGATTTTCAAAAAATTTAGATTTCCTCTTTCGAGGGAATGACACGAAAATTTTCATGTCTTCATGAGGTCACCATGTGAAATGATGATTTCCAGCAGGTTAGGTCGTTTATGTTGGCGATTACTATAAAAAGAGTTGGATAAGATTTGTCACTCTGTTTTTTTAGCGGCATTCGGTTGCCGTAGACGAAGGACGGGCATTGGTCGAAAGACAAAGGGTCAGGCAGATGTAAATTTTTGTTATTGTGAGGTTATTCCCCTTTCAGTTTTTCAATCTTTTCCTGTTTGCTTTTGCATTCGATGCACAGAGTCGTAACGGGCCTGGCCATCAGTCTCTTCTCGGAGATTTGGCCGCCACAACCGTCGCAA
This sequence comes from uncultured Syntrophaceae bacterium, assembly GCA_964541605.1. Classification (GTDB taxonomy): domain Bacteria; phylum Desulfobacterota; class Syntrophia; order Syntrophales; family UBA2185; genus CAZIQY01. Next base: position 26,604 of record CAZIQY010000011.1, read on the forward strand.
ATGCCAAATATACCATCGTCAATACGCTTGATGGCTTCCTGAATCTTGGAAAGCAGCTTTCTTTCCCGGTCTCTGATGCGAAGCTCGAAGTTCCTGTCTGATTCAAGAGATGCCCTGTCATTGGGATCCGGGAAATTGTCCTTTCCTGTTGCCATATCGGAAACCGTTTTGTCAGCTTCCTCCAGCAGTTCATTCATCTTCTGGTTCAGCATGTATCTGAAGAACTGAAGTCTTTCTGGTTTCATGGACATATTTATTCCCTCTTGCGCGGTTTGTTGATTTTGAATTGCATCTCATACATAAAGTATATCTTTTTGTAAAGAAAAAAATTATTTTCTTCCATAGGCATTCAAAATTTTTTCGATGACATTGGTCGTTGACGATCCCTTGATTTCGGGAATGATGACGACCCTGCCGCCCCATTTCTTAACCGATTCTCTTCCAACAACGTTCTCTTCCTCCCAGTCTCCTCCTTTGATCAGAACGTCCGGTTTTAAAAATTCAATCAGCGCCAGGGGTGTGAGCTCATGGAAAATCGTTACAAAATCCACCGATTCAAGGGATGCAACCACATCTGCCCGTTCAGCCTCGGGAATTAAAGGCCGCTTATCCCCTTTCAATGTCCTGACCGATTCATCACTGTTAAGGGCAAGAATGAGGATATCACCTGCTCTTTTCGCTTCTCTGAGATATCTCGTATGTCCTGCATGAAGGATATCAAAACAGCCGTTTGTGAAAACGATCTTTTTCCCCTCTTTCCTGAGCAGATCGATTTTATCCTTCAGGCTTTCCCTTGTACATAGCTTATTCATAACATTCCCTCTTTGTCGGAATCAGACCGCCCTTGCTAAAGTCAGGACTGCAACCGATGTCGCCCCTTTTTTCATTAATATCCGGGCGCATTCTTTAACGGTGCTCCCTGTGGTGTATACATCATCCACCAGGATAATTTTCCGGTTCAATATTTTCTCCCGACCTTTCACATCAAAAGCCCTTCTGACATTTGACTCCCGTTCCTTTTTCCCCAGATTGACCTGGGGTTCTGTATAAATATAGCGCTTCAATGTCAGGAAGTCCAACGGGATGTGATGCCTCCCGGCAATCTCTTTTGCCAGGATGACAGACTGGTTAAATCCACGTTCCCTTAATCGTTTGGCATGAAGGGGCACAGGCATGACAAGAGTAAAGTCTGAGATATTGAATGCCGGATATTCGTATCCTGCCATTAATTGCCCCAGAATCTTGCCGATGGAAATCTTTCCCCTGTATTTAAAGTTGTGAATCGTGTCGAGAAGAGTTGCTTCATAATGGCCAACAGCTCGGGCGAGTGAAAAGGCCGGTTTTGAGACGATGCAGTCGCCACATAGATGGTCGGATTCATCCGCTCCGGTAAAAGGTATGCCGCAACAGATACAGATTGGAGATGTGATGAATTTTATTTTCGAGAAACAGGATGGACAGACGGGAAAGTTTTCATGATGATCGAGGATGAAATCGCATGTGAGGCATCTGGAGGGAAAAATGATATCGGCGAGTCCTGTCAGAATGCGTTTCAATGTTACATCCCTTTGTCAAGGGCACTCAGTTCTGTAATGTCACCTCCGATATCCATACGGGGTGCATCGGACCACAATCTTTCGATTTCATAAAATTCCCTTACAGGTTCATAAAAAATATGGATAATCACATCATCATAATCCATGAGAACCCATTTCCCCAGTTTTTCACCCTCCATTCCGAGGGGGATGATACCATACTCTTTCAGAGTTTCCTGAATGGATGATGCGATGGCCTGAACCTGCCGGTCGGAGGTTCCGCTACAGATGATAAAATAATCAGTGAAGGAAGTCAGTGTTTTTACGTTCAGAATGACTAAGTCTTTAGCCTTTTTTTTGAGCGATGCATTAACGCAGAGAAGCACCCGTTCTTTTTCGTCTAAATGCTCTGTAGCCAATAACACCCCCGATTGGTTTGTGCTAAACATTAACTCTTTGTTTTTAATAGCAGACTGGCGGTACCATGTCAATAAAAATTGCCCGCCCTAATTCGCAGTTGTCAAGATATGCGCGTTGTGATAAACGAAGCACCACCTGCAGAGATCGTGTAACACCACTCCCGGGAAACAGTGGCTTCGTCTCAGGGAAATTGTTGCGGGGTGTGAGGGATGCGCTTCCGGCCAGCATAAAGGGTTTGATCATGCGTGATATATTAAAGTATGTTCAGGTGCATATGCCTTTCCACCTTCTTTACAGTGGGTTTCTTCCCATGGTAATCAGGGAAAGGATCAATCCTGAAATCAGTTTCAATTATGCCACTCTCGATCGTTTCGGCAGGAAGGAGTTCATGGATGTGGCAGACCGTCTGCGGGAGGAAGGCTTAGCGATCACCTTTCACGCGCCATTCATGGACTTGAGGCCCGGCGCCATAGATCCAAAAATCCGGCAGGTTGCCATCGACCGCCTGAAACAGGTCTTTGACCTTGTTCCTTTTTTCCGGCCTCTTTCCGTGGTATGCCATCCCTCATTCGATCAAAAATACTATGTGTCAAGCGAGTCTCTCTGGCTGGAAAACAGCATCGATACGTGGAGAAAATTTCTAACAATGGCGGATCAGATGAAAACCGTCATTGCCCTTGAGAATGTCTACGAGAGCGACTCGCATCAGCTATGCCTTCTCTTGCAGGCACTGCCTTCACCCCGGATATGTTTCTGTTTTGATACGGGACATTTTAATGTATTTTCCCGGATGCCGTTGGAAACATGGATGGAAAATCTGGGCCCCCGCATCGGCCATATCCATCTTCACGACAACAACGGAACTCTCGACGAGCATCTCCCCGTGGGGCAGGGGAATTTCCATTTTCAGGAGTTTTTCGGGATGCTTATTGAGCGGGGACCGGATCCGATTATCACCCTGGAGCCGCATACGGAAAAGGATCTGTGGCAAACGCTCGAGAATATCAAAGCCATGAAACTGTTTGCATGACAGGGGGCATTATTTGTTAAGATACATTGTCAAAAGAATGCTGTTTATGATCCCCCTTCTCTTCGGGATCACCATCATTTGCTTTGTTGTCATGCACCTCGCACCCGGATCACCGACGGATCTTGAAACACAGTTGAACCCGAGAGCGTCCGCCGATTACAGAGAGCGCCTCAGGGCCATGTACGACCTTGATAAACCCATGCATGAGCAGTACATCCTGTGGATAGGTAAACTTGTTACTCTGGATCTGGGAATGTCATTTTCACAGGACCGCAGACCGGTAGCAGATAAAATATTCGAAAGAATTCCCATTACCATTGCCATCAATGTCATTTCCATGATCCTGATTATGGCAATCGCAATCCCTATCGGGGTCCTCTCCGCCGTTTACAGGGACTCTCTTTTTGATAAGATAACCAGTGTTTTTGTGTTTGTAGGTTTTGCCATACCGACGTTCTGGCTTGCCCTGCTTTTGATGATTCTCTTCGGCGTTCATCTTGGCTGGCTTCCCATATCAGGCATCCGATCACTGAATTTCGAGTATCTGCCGCCGGGGACGGCTTTTCTTGATTTGATCAAGCATCTGATCCTTCCGGTATTGCTGTCCGCATTTGGCGGGCTCGCAGGTCTTTCCCGGTATATGAGGTCCAATATGCTGGAGGTAATCCGTCAGGACTATATTATGACTGCGAGGGCAAAAGGATTAAGTGAAAGGGTGGTTATTTACAAGCATGCCCTAAGAAATGCACTTCTTCCCGTGATTACGATCCTCGGTCTCTCCATACCCGGGCTTATAGGCGGGAGCGTTATCTTCGAGACAATTTTTGCCATTCCGGGGATGGGACAGTTATTTTATATGTCTGTCATGTCCCGGGATTACCCATTGGTCATGGGTATTCTGTTCATCGGCGCTGTGCTGACCCTTCTGGGAAACTTGTTTGCCGATGTTTCTTACGCCTTGGCAGATCCGCGAATCAGAGTGTCCTGAAGGTTTTAACCATGAAAACGGATTTCAGAAAGAGATTTTCAAAAAACAAGATGGCTCTGGCGGGGGGCCTGGTGGTGATTCTGTTATTTGCTGTTTCCGTCTTTGCGCCGTGGATTGCACCCTGCGATCCAAACCAGATAAATCTGCAGAAGGTCTTGATGCCGCCTTCGGCGGATCACCTTTTTGGAACGGATCAATTAGGCCGGGACGTTTTATCCCGCATGATCTGGGGGGCCAGGATTTCATTGAAGGTGGGGTTTGTAGCCACGGGCATTGCCATCCTGATCGGGACACTATTGGGCGCTGTTTCCGGATACTACGGAAGGTGGATTGACACCATCATCATGAGATTTGTGGATATCATGCTTTGCTTCCCCGCATTTTTCTTGATCCTGGCCGTGGTTGCCCTTCTGGAACCATCCATCTGGAACATCATGCTTATCATCGGTCTGACCGGTTGGATGGGCATTACCCGTCTGGTACGGGCGGATTTCATATCTCTGAAGGAAAGAGATTTTGTTTCAGCGGCAAGAGCCATTGGCGCCGGTGATTTGCGGATTATCTTCGTCCATGTCCTGCCCAATGCCATGGCTTCAGTTCTGGTTGCAGCAACATTGGGGGTAGCCGGGGCTATCCTGACGGAATCCGCCCTCAGTTTTCTCGGCATCGGCGTGCAACCGCCGACGCCAAGCTGGGGGAATATCCTTACCGCAGGCAAAGACAATATCGATATAGCATGGTGGCTCTCTCTCTATCCCGGTATGGCTATCCTGATCACGGTTCTCGGTTATAACCTTTTAGGTGAGGGTATTCGTGATTCCCTCGATCCGAGACTGAGGGGATCATGATCAGACTGTCACTTCATTCACTTGACCAGGCCGGAGAGCCGCGTTCTCCATGATAGCTTGCGCGCCATCATTGGCCCTGTTTTTCAGCGAGGATACTGCTGGTGTATTCAATCACCAACTCATTACGCTGGTTATATGTCTTGTTCGTATATGAGAACAAATTTCGCTTTGGATTTTTTGTGGGGCGAAATTCGGTCACCTCTGCCTCTGCTCTGAGCGTATCACCAAAAAGGACCGGTTTGGTGAGCTTGACATTCTCCACCCCGACGTAAGCGGCAATAGAATACCCATGTTTTTCTAAAAGTTCGTTGACCTGATCCCCACAGTGGACGAGACCGTCGGCGATTACAAATATGATAGGAGCCGCCAGGGAACGTTCACCAAACCAGGTGCCTTTGGCATACTCTGCGTCACAGTGAACAGGCAAAGTGAACCAGCAGAAACTGTGCAAGAGAGAAAAGTCCCCTTTGTCCAGCGTTCGATTAACCCTGCTGCGAATTTTCGTGCCCGCTACAATACCTTCACTAACCATGACTTGACCCTCCTTTTTATCATAAATAATGTAAGAAAAATGTTGTTTGTTACCTTGTCATCATCATACATCAAATCAATTAGAAAGGATTTCCTTTTTCTGTTTTTCCCGTAAGATGCTCAGGCGTCCTTCTTTAAGTCTTTCACCCTGTCCGTTCTTTCCCAGGTGAAATCCGATCCGGTTCTCCCGAAATGGCCATAAGCGGCGGTTGACCTGTAGATTGGTCTTCTTAATTTCAGCATTTCAATGATCCCACCCGGTGTGAGTTGAAAATGTTTCCTTATGAGCTTTTCAAGCTTCAGATGAGGTATTTTTAATGTTCCAAAGCTGTTTATCATGATGGAAACGGGATCAGCCACCCCGATGACATAAGCCAACTGAATCATCAATTTGTCCGCAAGACCGGCGGCGACAACATTTTTAGCGATATATCGGGCGGCATAGGTGGCAGAGCGATCCACTTTTGTTGGATCTTTTCCTGAAAATGCGCCGCCCCCGTGAGGCACCGCACCGCCATAGGTGTCAACAATGATTTTCCTGCCTGTCATCCCCGTATCGGATTGAGGGCCGCCAACGACAAACTTTCCCGTTGCATTCACAAAATACTTTGTTTTGTTGTCCAGAAGATCTTTGCCAATGACCGTCTTTACTACATTTTCTATGATCTCTTCTCTCGCTTTCTGAGTGATCTTTTTTCTGGTGCGGTCGAGGATCTCTTCCGTATGTTGACAGGCCAGAATCACCGTATCCACCCGCTTGGGGGTGCCGTCTTCATATTCCACTGTGACCTGTGATTTTCCATCGGGGCACAGGTAGGGAAGGATTTTTTTCTTTCTCACCTCTGTTAATCTGGCGCAGAGCTTGTGGGACAGCATAATAGGCAACGGCATCAGTTCGGGAGTTTCACTGCAGGCATATCCGATCATCAAGCCCTGGTCTCCCGCTCCTCCTACATCCACGCCCTGGGCAATATCCGGAGATTGTGTGCCGATGGCGTTCAAAATGGCGCAACCATTCGAGCTAAATCCATATTTGGCTTCGGTATAGCCGATGTCTTTTATCAGGGGCCGTATAATCTTGGGTAAATCAACAAAACCCGTTGACGTGATTTCTCCTCCTACGATGACCAGACCGACAGTGACGAAGGCTTCGCATGCTACCCTGGAAAAGGGGTCCTGCTTGATCAGGTTGTCCAACACAGCGTCGGAGATCTGATCGCACATTTTGTCCGGATGCCCTTCGGTTACTGACTCAGACGTGAAAAAATATTTTTTTGCTGACATGTTTCCTCCTTAGACGAATATTCATTGTTTTTTAATAAAAAAACCCGAGCCAAAGAACTCGGGGTCATGTTTCATGCCATCCTGTTTTCCCAGCGCTTTAGCTATTAACGGTTGCAAGCTGCCGTCAAATCACCGTTCCATGTGATCATAAGAATTTAATTCTGTAAGTCAAGAAAAAAGTAAACACCTTGGAAATATTCCCTGGGGAAAACGATTTATCATGGTTTTGAAGACCATCCTTATTGAAAATCCTTCCGTAAAAATGACCCTGCCTCGTAACTTAATGATCAGCTATGGGAACAGCCATCTGGGTCTGTGAGACCAATGCCATCAACCTCCCATCTGAGTCGCGGACTTCTGTTTGCCACAACATGAGATTACGGCTTTTATTCACCAGTCTACTTGTAGCAATCACCTTCGTACCAATTTTAGCAAGACGAAGAAAATTTGTTTTTGATTCAACCGTTGATGTTCTCGTATCAGGAGGAAGATTCATAAATGCTCCGATACCTCCGAGGGTATCCGCCAGCGCCATGATGGAGCCTCCGTGGAGAATACCGCCAACGGTACACAGACGTTCTTCTACGATTAGTGTTCCTACCACCTCATCCGATGCAGCAGACTCAACCTTGATGCCCAAGTGACCGGGAAGAAGCGTTGCCAGTGCTTGATCAATTTGTTCCGTAATATTCATGTGCATGCCTCCTCATTCTCTCCTTCCATGCCGCCAAGAAATTCGGAGCAGTTTTATCAGTCCATGAGAAGTACAGACCTGACCAGGTTTTCCGTGGTGTACTGTCCGTTCGTCATTTGTGCAAAGGGGTGTTCGCCGCCGAAAAGTTCCCGTGTGATTTCGACGTGGTTCAGTCCCTTCGACGCAAGTTTTTTTGCCTTTTTTGAAAGTTCCTCCTCGCTCGCGTTTCAAGTACCGCAATTTTTTTTATTGGGTAAGAATTGGAGATAATTCTGATCCTGTCCGGGTTTTAACAGACCCGTTACCAGGTGATACAGGGCAAACAGTTCCATAGAGAAGGGTATATAGCCCAGATAACCCGGAATAGGCATTTCAAAGATGTGGAGGAAATCGACAAACGGCACGCGGTAAATCCATTTGGGATAGGAATAATAGTTCCACATCTCCCAGAAAAGACCACAGATCAGGCATCCGGACCACAGAGCAATCACGGGGCGCCATTCGCCGCCTGCGACATCCTGAAGCAAAGACCGGTTTCCGAGCCGGACATTGATCGGTTCGAGGATGCAATAGACGGACATCCAGACGAAGGGGAAGAAATAAAGTGGCCAGACCAGCATCAGGGCAAGCATGATCCATCCTGCGGCAAAGAGAATGGCCGGTGTGTATTGGGTGACAGGGAGTTTAAAACCGTATTTCATTTTTCCGATCCACTTGAAAGTCCCGGCAAGTTCAGCCGTCCCGAATACGGCGGGCATGACAGTTGAAAAACTCAGAGAAGACAGGAAAAAGTACTCCAAATCGGAGAAATGTTCCTCACCGATATAAAACCAGTTTTGCATACGCCAGTTTATGACCTCGAAGAGCCACCAGGCCGGGGCTGAAATAAAAAAAAGCGCCACATAAGCTTCCGGGCTGCGGGTCAGCAGGGAATGTCCCTTCCTTATAAAAACCAGGGCGTCAACAGTCAGGCAATAGCCCAGCCACAGGGGAAAAAATCCCCAATGTGTGCGAATTCCGGGAAGAGACCAGTTTAATATCCAGAAGATGATGACCAGCCCCAACCCGAATGAACCGTATGCCGGCCAGCCCCCTGTCCGAGACGTGAAATGCCGCTTCATGTAACCTCAAACTATCGTGAGATTTTAAAATTTTTTTTCATAAACCCCTCTGTCTCTTAGGAACTTATGGAAATACAAGCTTTTATGATTCATATTTGCCGCTCCATGTCAAGGAGTTTGGTCTTAAGGTTGAGTATTAGTTGAAAAAATAAAGAAAGTATAATAAATAATTGTACCTGATTGACCGGAATCGCATCCCACAGGTCTCTCCTCGAAGACGGGGATAAGGGATGCAGCAATATGTATCAATGCCCTTTCCGGGAAGCCCCGTCCTGCTGGCGGGGAGCTTCATATCCACAAATTAAGGAGGTAGGAGAAAGATGGAGAAACGTCTGGCTGATTGCGGGGGCGACTATGACAAGAGAATTCTCATGAGAAAGTTACTCAGCGGTGAAATTTCTGAAGAGAATGTGGAGATGTATCTTCAGGAACTTCCCGATGTATCCTCGTGCGCAGAAGAGATGGTTGTTGAGTAATCCGGTATGCTGATTGATTCTCATGCCCATCTGGAGATGAGGGACTTTGACCGCGACAGAAACGAGGTCATCGGAAGGGCAACTCAAGCAGGCATTGACCTGATCATCACCGTAGGAACGACCGTAAGTGATTGCGAAAAAGCCGTATTGATTGCCAGTCAGTACGAAACAGTTTATGCGGCAATCGGCATCCACCCCCACGAGGTGAAGGACATTGATGAGGCGACCTATGGTGATCTTAAACGACTGGCAAAAGCGGAAAAGATCGTGGCCTATGGGGAAATCGGGCTTGATTTTTTTCGCAACTTGTCTCCGAAAGATGTTCAGATCAGAAGATTCGGCGAGCAGCTGGAATTAGCGAGCGAGATGGGGTTGCCCATCATCATTCATGATCGTGAGTCCCATAAGGAAACACTCGATATGTTGCGGGGGTGGAAAGGTAAACAGGGAGTCGTCCATTGTTTCTCAGGAGACTACATTATGGCCAGAAAATGCGTTGACATGGGATTCTATATATCCATCCCCGGTGCGGTTACCTTTGGAAAGTCTGAAAAGCTGCAGGAAGTGGTGAGACGTCTTCCCATCACCTGTCTGCTTCTGGAGACGGACGCTCCATATCTGACTCCCCATCCGAATCGCGGCAAAAGAAATGAACCGGCCTATGTCGTCCACACGGCGAGAAAAGTGGCTGAAATAAAGGGATTATCTTTTGAATATGTTGCGAGTGTCTCATCTCAAAACGCAAGATCCCTCTTTGGCATTTCTTGAAATATTTATACAGGGAGGATGCGGTGGATTTCATCCTATGGATTTCCCCTCCGGTTGTTCAGATAGGGGCTGTATCCCGAAAGCGGAGTATGGCTCTTTTTTTTAGGAACGATGGGAAGAAAGGTTGCAGTATTGAAAAAAGTCCTGTTTATAGTTACCGGCGGTGCGTTCAATGACGCGACGTTTTTTCAGCAGAAAAAAGCGGAGTTAAATCCGGCCGGTATTATTTGTGCGGACGGCGGTGCCCGACATCTTTATGGAATCGGTCTGGTCCCGGATGTGATTATCGGTGACCTGGATTCTCTCAATGCGGAAATACAGCATTACTTTGAAGAGCGGGGAAGCAGAATCATCAAGCATCCGGAGGCTAAGAACAAGACAGATACACAGCTGGCCCTCGACTACGCCGTCAGAATGGCGCCTGATGAGATATATATCTTCGGCGCCTGCGGCACCAGGATTGATCATACGCTGGCAAACCTATCGCTCCTCGTTTCGGGACTGCAGAACAACATACCGATCAAATTGATTGATGAGTGGTGCGAGGTTTTTATCGTTACCGGTAAATATATCATTGAAGGCAATGCCGGACAGACCGTATCTCTTTTACCGTTCTCTGACAGAGTCACGGGTATCACACTACATGGATTTGAATATCCCCTGGAAAATGGCGTCATGGAAGCCGGGAACCCTTATGGTGTCAGTAATCGATTGAATTCCACGACGGGAATCATTACAATTGGTTCAGGGCGACTCCTTGTGATCAGCTATTTCAGGGCAGGGATTTTACCTTGAGGTGATTTATGAAACCAGCGAGGGTCTTGACCATAGCCGGTTCGGATTCCAGCGGCGGGGCCGGGATACAGGCGGATCTGAAAACGATCACCGTTCTGGGTGGTTTCGGAATGAGCGTAATTACCGCACTGACGGCCCAAAACACCTTGGGCGTCCAGGGCATTTATGAGGTGACACCTGATTTTGTGGAGAAACAGTTTGCATCTGTGATGACCGATGTGGGTGTTGATGCCGCCAAGACGGGGATGTTGGCCAATGCTGCCGTTTTGCGGGTAGTGGCAGAAAATATCAGAAAATACAACATTGAAAAGCTTGTGGTGGATCCGGTGATGGTGGCCAAGGGCGGAACGCTGCTGATCCGGGGTGAGTTCAGAAAAACACTGATCAGGGAACTGATTCCTTTAGCCTTTGTTGTGACCCCTAACATTCCTGAAGCAGAAGTCCTGGCAGAAATGCACATCACCTCCGTGACCGATATGAAAAAGGCGGCCAGAGTCATTCATGCTTTTTGCGCAAAACATGTGGTCGTTAAAGGGGGACATCTCTCCGGGGATGCCGTCGATGTGCTTTATGATGGAAGACACTTCCATGAGTTTGCCTCTGAGCGGATCGGCGAAGAAGGAATACACGGTACGGGATGCACCTTCTCCGCGGCGATCGCCACGGAACTTGCGAAAGGCCGGGGCGTTCTTGACGCCATAGCGGATGCGAAGGCCTTTATTACGGAGGTCATCAGGCATGCCTGTCATATAGGCGGCGGAAACAAAGTCATCAATCATCATGTTTCCGTTAAATAAATATCATTTCGCGTGTAAGGAGACATCTTAAGATTTCTCGCCTGGTTCAAAATGACATAGTACGGATTTTAAATTGCTGAATGAGAAGTGTGATTATAAGAAAACCGGCATCCTATGATGCAGCCGTACGCATTGTGTCAAGGTTGAACGCTGCAGGACATGAGGCCTACCTCGTCGGGGGTTGCGTACGCGATCTTCTGCGGGGCGTGGAGCCTCCGGATTATGACATTGTGACTTCAGCCGAACCGGATGAGGTGTGTTCGCTGTTTCACCATACCGCACCTGTAGGTGTGAGTTTTGGCGTCGTCCTTGTCATTGAGGAAGGACATCGTTATGAAGTGGCAACATTTCGCACCGAGGGTGGTTATGAGGATGGCCGCAGACCAACCAGCGTGACATTTGCCACGGTTGAGGAGGACGTCCATCGCCGTGACTTTACCGTAAATGCGCTTCTCATGGACACTCAAACTGGTAATATCATTGATTATGTCGACGGCCGTAAAGATATAGAAAACAGGATTATCCGGACAATCGGTGATCCGGAGAGGCGCTTTTCTGAAGATTATTTGCGAATGCTCCGCGCCGTTCGCTTTGCCGCTGGTCTTGACTGCCGCATTGATGCGGAGACGCTTGGCGCCATCAAGCGGCATGCGTCTGCGATAAGTTATATCAGTCCGGAGCGTATTCGTGACGAGATGACGAAGATCATCACACATTGCAATGCGCGTCGAGGCATGGAGATTCTTGCCGAGACGAACCTTTTGAAGGAGACTCTCCCCGAGCTGAGTGCCCTGCGCGGCGTTGAGCAGCCGGCCGGATTTCATCCCGAGGGCGATGTATGGGAGCACATCCTGAGAATGCTTGCCTTCTTCCCGGTACATGCGGGGGTGGAAAACGATTCATGTCTTGCATGGGGGATCATCATGCATGACATCGGAAAGGCCTGTACCCGTTCGGAAGATGCATCCGGAATTCATTTCTACGGCCACGTCCGCGAAGGGGAAAGGATTGCCGGGGAGATCATGCGACGGCTGAGATTTTCAAAGGGAGAGACCGAAGCCGTTCTGGCGCTGATCCATTGCCATATGCTGTTCATGAACGTCAAAGAGATGCGCCCTAATCGATTGAAGCGGTTTCTCAGAATGCCCGATTTTGAACGCCATCTGGAACTGCACCGTCTTGACTGCCTCGGCAGTCATGGGTTTCTCGACAACTATCATTTCTGCATGGACAGACTGGCTGAGATAGCGAAGGAAGATCTGCACCCACCTCGCCTGCTCAGCGGCAGGGATCTCATTGACATGGGCCTTTCTCCGGGGCCACTATTCAGCGAGATTCTACGAACTGTTGAGGATGCCCAGCTTGACGGCCACATATCGACACCTGATGAGGCTCGTAAAATGGTCATGGATCACTGGGGCAGCACCTTCTCGCGTTGATCCGATTATTTTTTTGAAGTCTACCATTTTCAAATGAATATAAGACTTTGATGATTAAACGAAGATTTCTTCTGTTTGTTGCAGTTATTGTACCGGCAGCTTTCATCCTGGGCGGCTGTGGAACGAAGCGTGTCTATCGTCCCCAACCGAAAGCAGAAAAGAAACTGACACAAATGGGCTATACCATTCAGGTCGGAGCTTTCTCCAGGGTGGAAAACGCCGCGCGATTGACGGAAGTGCTTTTTGAGCACGGTTTGGACGCCACCTATTTCGTTGCCCGTACGGGTCTGTACAAGGTTCGCGTCGGCAATTATTCATCAAAGTCTGCCGCTGCCGATAAGGCTGAAAGTCTTAAATCGGCGGGGATCATAGATGATTATTATATTGTCACGCCTGAAGAATACGCCACCGCAAAAAGAAAGACATACGGCAACCAGTATCTCCGGGAAGAACTTGTAAAATCGGCACGTAGTTTTATCGGTGTTCCATACCTGTGGGGCGGTTCTTCGCCGGATACGGGCTTTGATTGCAGCGGATTGACCATGACAGTCTATCAACTCAATGGATTTGATCTTCCCCGTTCATCGAAGGAACAGTATGAAACGGGCATTTTTGTGGAGCGAAATCATCTTCAGCAGGGAGACCTCGTTTTTTTCGCAATTTCCGGCGATGATAAAGCTTCGCATGTCGGTGTCTATACCGGTGACGATCGATTTATCCATGCACCCGGCAGGGGCAAAGCCATCCGCATGGATTCCCTTTCTGCAAGTTATTTCAGAAAGCGATATTTAGGAGGGAGATCTTATCTTTAATGACATTCTTTTCTTGATCATGCTGTGATTCAGAAATTATAAATAGATCCAGTTGGGAGAAAAAATGGAAAAATTGTTATCGAAAACCTGCCGGATTGTTTTGTTAAGCATATGGTTCCTGTTTGTCGTTGGCTGTGCAGGAATTATTGATTTTCTTCCGTCACCTCCCGAGTGGATGTCGCGAATCGAGCTGAACGGTCCGTATGACAAGGACATACCGGAAAAATATGTCGGCCAGCTGAGGGGCGCCAGTATGTCTTCCGACTGGGCGATCCCCTATATCTTCATGGCTGTCGGCTTGCATTTTGAGTCGGCAGGTGATGCGGAAAGAGCCCTCCACTTTCTTGACAGGTCTATTGCAGAATCCCATAAACGAAAAGACCTTTTCGGTGAAGGGACGGCAACGAACAGGAAAGTCTTTGTTCTCCATGAGTTTGGTCGAATCCATGAGGCATTCAAGCTGATCAAAGAGAAAGAAAAAGAATGGATACGTCCTCCCATGAACGCCTTTGTATATCATAATTATGGCCATTATTTTCTGATGAATGGGGATTATGGAAAGGCCTCTGATTTTTTCACAAAGGCTTTTATCGCGAATCCGGATTACCAGGAGGACTTTAACCTCCTTATGTTGCGGCGTGATACGTCATTGGAGCTCGGTATATCCGTCATCCTTGCTGACTATGTTCCCAGGATGTCTAAAAAGTATTCTCTTCTTGAGTTCGATCCTGCCATGATAAATGCGATCAGGAAGCGTGTTGACGAGGGAACGGCCCATCTTCATCAGGTGCTTGAACTGAACAAGAAAATCAGGCGGACCCAAGTCGGGCGATTTACTCCTGACCTTGTTTTCCGGATGATGGAATGCAATGTATACAATTTCCTGGGGCTGGCCAGCGGCATTAAAGGAAATTGGGAAGAATCACATCAGTGTCTGGCCATGTCATCCGAAATTGCCGGAAACGCGGGTTACCGTATTGGTGAAATTGACAGTACCTTCTTCCTCAATCAGGTTTATCTTCTCGAGAGGAATGTTACAGAGGGTTATAAAGCGGCGGAGCGGTTTAACGTAACAGCCGACAGATATCGTTTTCCCTTTTATCAGATATGGGCCAAGTATATCCTCTCACGATATCACATCGGGTTTGGCAATACCTCAAAGGCAATCAATATCCTCAGGGAAGCAGTCGCAGTCATCGAGAAGCAGAGAGCCACGCTGATGACGGATATGTTGAAGGAAACCTACTTATATAACAGGCAGGTTGTTTATGAGTCGCTTGTCGAACTGCTCGCTCGGGAAGGTGATTATAGAGGCGCGCTGGAAATGGCAGAACGCGCCAAATCCAGGATTCTGGTTGATCTGCTTGCGGGAAAGGATATCAGCAGAAATCCGGTTGAAGCCTCGTTGTTAGGAGAGGAAAAACGGGCAAACGAAAACATCATGAACATCCGGAAACAGATGCTGCGGATCTCCGGTGAATCGGCCGTAAGAGGCCTGACAGAAAAACTGGAAAAAGCCGAAGAAACGTATCGGGATGTGGTCCTCAAGATCAAGAAGGAAAACGAAGAACTGTATTCGATGGTTTCTGTGCAATCCACAGATATTGTGGATATTCAGAACCTGCTGGATCAGCATACCACCCTGTTTGATTATTTCGTGACAGATAAACTCCTCTATGTCTGGGCTGTCCAGAAGGAAAGGGTTCATCTGGAACGTATCAGCATCTCGAAAGAAGAGCTAAGAGAGCTTGTATCATCGTTTCTTGCAGCCGTTATCTCAAAGGACAAGAAAAAGACAAATCTGCTATCTCAAAAGGTTTATGACGTCACACTGAAACCGATCATTCCGTTTGTGTCCGGTGATCGAATCGGATTCATTCCCCACGATTCCCTGTATTATCTGCCCTTCGCTGCCATGAGCTACAAGGGGCAGTTTCTTGTGGATGCCTTCTCCGTCTTCTATCTTCCGAACTCCGGGGTCTTTAAACATGTCATGGAAAAGCAGGTTTCCAGGGGCATGAAAGTACTCGCCTTCGGAAATCCCGATCTGGGGAATAGGGACATGGATCTACCCTATGCAGCCATGGAGGTGGAAAGCATTAAAAAGCGGATTGATCAAACCGCAATATTTATTAGCAAGGCAGCAACGAAGAAAAAAGTAAAAGATCTAATAGGGGAATTCGATATTATCCACTTTGCAACCCACGGTCAGTATATTCAGGATTCTCCCATGGATTCAAGCCTGCTGCTCACACCGGGTTCGCAGGATGACGGCCGACTCACCGCTCTGGAGATTTTAAAGCTCCATTTTAAAGGCCGGGCTGTTGTCTTGAGCGCCTGCCAGACGGCACTGGGAATGTCCTCTACGGGAACTGAAATCGTTGGGTTCAACCGGTCATTTTTATACGCCGGCAGCCCCTCCGTCATTTCTTCTCTTTGGAATGTGGATGACAAGGCAACGGCGCAATTCATGGATCATTTTTACAAATACCTCGAAGCAGGGAAGGATATGGCTGATGCGCTGAAAATGGCCAAAGTGGACATGATTCGCAAGGGCTATTCCCCCTATTATTGGGCGCCTTTTATCTTAACGGGGAGGTATTAATAACTTATGAATATCAAGAATCTGATGGTAACAGGTGGATGTGGCTTTATCGGCAGCAATTTTATCCGCTATCTTCTGGAGGAAGCAGATTTTGAAGGTAGCGTTATCAATGTCGATAAGCTGACCTATGCAGGAAATCCGGAGAATCTGAGTGGCATCAGTAAACGGTATCCTGACAGGTATATCTTTCACAAAGCGGATATCTGTGATGCGAAGCAACTGGGCAGCATTTTCCTAAAGCATGAAGTTGATGCCATCTGCCATCTTGCTGCCGAATCACACGTGGATCGATCGATCAGACGGCCGGAGGGATTCATCCAGACCAATATCATCGGAACGTTCAATCTTCTTGAGACAGCCAGAGAGAACGCAAAAAAGTTTCTTCTATTTCATCATGTCAGTACGGATGAAGTCTACGGCAGCCTGGGTGAAGAGGGATTCTTTTCGGAGGAGACCCCCTATCGACCAAACAGCCCCTATTCAGCCTCCAAGGCCGCTTCGGATCATCTGGTTCGCGCCTATCATCAGACATATGGTCTGCCGACGGTCATTTCAAATTGTTCTAACAATTATGGTCCTTATCAATTTCCGGAAAAACTGATTCCTCTGATGATTCTTAATGCCCTCGAGGGAAAGCCCTTGCCTGTTTATGGAGACGGCAGGAATATCAGGGACTGGCTCTACGTGAGGGATCACTGTGAGGCCATTTGGACCATTATGCGCTCAGGGAAAAGGGGAGAAACATACAATGTCGG
Source organism: uncultured Syntrophaceae bacterium (assembly GCA_964541605.1). Lineage (GTDB taxonomy): Bacteria > Desulfobacterota > Syntrophia > Syntrophales > UBA2185 > CAZIQY01. The sequence goes on from CAZIQY010000011.1 coordinate 43,502, forward strand.
GGGAAATTCTGAAATAGAAAATATTTCGGTCGTAGAAACGATCTGTGATATTCTTGACGAGACCCTTCCGTATCCCGGCGGATCCTCCCGGAGGAAGCTGGTTACGTTTGTCAAGGACAGACCGGGGCATGACCGGAGATACGCTATTAATTTTAACAAATTGCACGAAACGCTGAATTGGGCGCCCAGGGAATCCTTCACTACCGGTCTGAGAAAAACAATTGCCTGGTATCTCGAAAACACAATGTGGGTTGACCGCGTCAGAAGCGGTGAGTACCGGGCATGGATAAGCGAACACTACAAACAGGAAGGAAGCGCTGTTTGAACGCATGGGTCGAATCGAAAAAGACCCTAGATCACCGGATGACAGATATCCTGTTGACTGCAGTTTGACAGCCTAAAACTGAAGACGGCCCGCTACACCCAGATTTGTCAAGTTGCTGAAGACGAGCTTCATTTCCGTATCACCGGAAAGCTCTTCTCCGGGTTCTTCGTATCTGAAAGTTCCCCGCCCCTGATAAATGGATCTCAGCAGGTATTGGAAAGGAACAGCTTTTCCGTATGAAAACGTTTCCGGCGTGCTGGATTCTTCAGCGGTGCTCCATATGCATAGACGGAAACTGTCTATATCAAACCATACCATGAGATTGTATGGATTGATTTCTTCTACTGCGGCATCTTTCCAATGGATGACACCGTCCATTCCAACCTCATTTTCTTCAAAGAACCTCTCGAGTTTTTCTCCCCATTGATCCTGGGTCTGATCAAAGGCCCATTTGTCGTAGCCATCGATCTTTTTCGTTACAGGATTCTTTCTTTTTCTTGTCATAAGTCACCTCCAATGGAGTTTCTTGTCTTATCTTAAATAAAGAATCACATTCCATGCCAAGATCCCTGAGCCGGCTGTTGTTTTTCTATCATTATGAATTGATTGAAAAATCGACTGGATGAAATTATTTTAAAAAGATACGTGAGGGGGTTTTGCGGAACAGCAAACGTATAACCAATTACGCAGTGGGAAGTGGTTTATACATATCATGATCATCCACCCTTCTCGTTCCAGGCTTATCTCTCGTCAACCGTTCGGGCCACGTCGAACGAGGGCCGTTTACACGACTGATTTGTTAGAGTCTCCTCTGAACCGAAGGATGGAAACATCGCATCATCCTAAAGTCGCGATAACCTTATTTTAAAAAACTGACGTTATAAATTCTTCCTTGTGAAGATCAGTATATGAAGATGATTTTTGCAACTTAAGCGCTTCCTGAGCGAATTTCATTACCTTATCGTAGTCAAAGTACAAATCCATCTTGATATAACAGTCCGCAAACAGTCGTTTGGGCCTGAAATCCTTATACTTGCAATCGGTGGTGAGAATCGGTATTTGATTTTCATGAATTACTTTTATAATGTCCTGGTCATTGTACCTGAGTAACGGTTTAAAGAGGTAATAACCCTCTTTCATTTTTAACATCGGATAAAAACGTTGCGAAGTCCGGAAAAACCTGTCGTCGATAGATTTCCCCTGATACAGGGCATCCCTGCTTGCATAGACACTGCCGAATAAATATTCCAGCGAGTAGCCGACAATATCCCAGAGAGACCAACCAACAATGATCACCAGAGAATGCCAGTCGACAACAGAACTGTCTAAGTATTCAAGAAAATACTTTCTTTTTGTTAAATGACAGACCTCACACGGATTTGTTCCTCTTTGCTTGGCTATTTCGAAGGCAGATTCATTTTCATGTATGGGATGCCATTTTATAGGTACGCCTCGCGCTTTCCAGTATGAATCAAGTTTATTTACTTCGTCCTTTGTGTACACATGCGTCGGAAACATGGCCGCATGGGTCTCAAATTCAAAACCGAATTCCTCTTTTGCCCGTATGAGAAAGTGGAGTATGACGGAAGCATCCTTTCCACCCGCATACGCAACAAGAACACGTTTGTCATAAAATGTTTTCAGGTGCTCTTGATTGTCACCTACCCACGTTTCATAATTTAAATGAGATTTCATGTATTTTCTCCTCAAAATGAATTTATAACCTCTTTTATTTTCCTTGACAGGTTTTCAATGTTGTAAGGTTTCTGAATGAATCCATTGCATCCCCGATCTATGAGATTCCTCACCCTATTATTGATGCTGTAACCACTGGAGAGTATCACTCGAATGTCGGGATTCATGGTTTTCAGGGCATCAAATGTTTCTTCCACCCCGATACCAGGCATGATCATGTCCAGAATCAGCAAATCAATTTCATTTCCTTTTTCACTGTAAGTCGCAATGGCTTCACTTCCACTATGAGCCACAAAGACTTTGTAACCCAGTTCCTCCAGAATTTCCTGACTTACATCAGCGATCAACTCCTCATCTTCCACAAGCAGAATGGTTCCCCCTCCCCGTAATATTTCTGCGGGCTCCTGCTCCTCATGGGTAACCTGTCTATCTGATGCAGGCAAATATATAAAGAATGTTGTTCCGTGTCCCCGTTCACTTTCGACATGGATGATCCCCTTGTGTCCCCTGATAATACCATACGCTGAAGCAAGTCCCAAACCCGTACCCCTCCCCATCTCTTTCGTTGTAAAAAATGGCTCGAATATACGCTTCTGCGTCTGTTCGTCCATGCCCGTTCCCGAATCCTTCACCGAAATCAGCACATATGACCCCGGCTCGGCAGGCAGTGATTTTGCATAATCCCCGTTTATAACCACATTGGACGTTTCCAGATAAAGATTCCCGCCTCCGGGCATAGCCTGCCCGGCATTAACATAAAGGTTCAACAAGACCTGTTCGATTTGTCCTCGGTCCACCTCTACGGTCCAGAGATGTTTCTCATATTTCTGATGGATCAGGATATCTTTATGCGTTCTTCGGAACATGTTGGAGGTCTTCTCGAGAATCTCATTTAAATCAGTCGTTTTAATCTCGTATTTTCCTCCGCGGGCAAACCCGAGAAGTTGTCGGGTTAAATCTGCCCCGCTCTTGACCAGATCTTCAATTCTCCTGAGTTTTTCATAGTTGGCATGTGTTTTATCGGCATTAAACAGCATGAGAGAAGCAAAACCATGTATTCCCATGAGGAGGTTGTTGAAATCGTGGGCGATGCCGCCGGCCAACGTACCGATTGCCTCCATTTTCTGAGCATGGATTAATTGTGTTTCGAGTTGTTTACGATCGGTCACGTCTTTGAATACGCCTATTACCCCAATCTCTTTTCCTGTAGAATCCAGTTTGGGCGTGCCGCTCATACTGAAAAAGCGTTCCGAACCGTCTTTGTGCAGCAGGGTGCCTGTATAATCTCTCACCGTTTCCCCGTTGTCTCTCATTTGCTTGAAAATTCTGATGTATTTTCCGATGTCTTCCTTCCTGACAAAATCTATAAAATATCTTCCGATGACGTCACTTTCTTCGTATCCCAATACTTTCTCCCATGCGGGATTGATGTATGTGAATGCTCCCTTGGCATCTATCGTATATATAATATCGGGAGCGTTTTCACTCAAAGAGCGGAACTTTTCCTCGCTCTCCCTGATGACATGATAGGAACTTGCGTTATTGATGCTGATGGCTATCTGGGGTGCGATGCCCATCAAAATACTCACATCTGTCTGGCTGAGAGGCCTTTTGGTATGCACGTTATCCACTGCCAGTATACCCATGGATTCGCCTTTGTAGACGATGGGGACGCTGATAAATCCATGTGTGCCCATTTGCAAAGCAAAATTACGGCTTCTTTCTGAAAGGGTGTCCGCGATCTCAAGGACATTATCAACCAATACTGGAATCTGCTTTCTGAACGACTCAACCACAGGTCCCCTGGAGTCGGGATTGTCGAGGTGGAACTCTACGCCAGTCAAATACTGTTCATGCTCAGGATTGTAACCATAACCGGCGGTGTAAACGAGGCGGGACTTTTCCATGTTGGCCAGCATAATCATGCCCCTGTCAAAGTCCAGTCGCTTCCTCAGGGACTCCATGATAAATTTAAGCAAATCTCCGATATCAAGAATAACAGAAATAGCCTGCCCGATTTCCTGAATCAGCATGGCATTGTTATATCGAATGTCGGTTTCGGTGATAAGACTTTTAGCCGTTTCTCCCTGATTCTTCAGATTTGTTTCCAGTTCTTTCACCTCCAGATGCTTTGAATAAAGGGAAAGAGCCATCACGAGCACGGCGCATGACGAAGCCGCCAGGAGAAACAACCAGCCCGGCAAGAAAAAAGCGAGGACCGAGCAAAGACCAATGCCAGCAAGGATGCTGTAATTGCGAATACGCTTCCATGTGAATGTGGGGGTGTTCTCCCAGCTAATAATGTAACGGCAAACATCTCCACCATGGTGAATGCAGGTGGGATGTTCAACGTCGGCCAGCCTGCTCGTAAACAGCTTCGCTATCGACTCATACGTTCCGATCCGGTTTTCACATTGGCCGGGATTTTCGGTAACGCCCGGATTTGGTTTTACGATCACTTCAAGCCGGGCTGGGCCAAGACTTTTTGAATGGATTGCGGATGCGCGGCTCAGTATTGGCTGGAGTTTTTCAATCATGGCATACGCGGATGCCGGTGTAATAAATCCGAGTACGTACTGCGATATGGCGCCCGATGTCTTGGAGGTGGTAAATTGACGTCCCACTTCACGGGGGATATTCGAATCGGGGAGTTTCTTGTTCAGGATTTCCTGAAAGCGGTCGATTTGCTTTTGAGTGAACCAGTGAGCGCCGTCTTCGAGTTGATAGCGGGTAATTCCTGCATAATCAATAATAGGGCCGATATCCGTCTCGGGGTAATTCTTCCGCAGATATTCGATGTAATTTTTAATAATTCTACTGTTATATAGAGAGATTTCTTCTTCAGTCATATTTCATTCTGAATCTTCGCTGTGTGAACTGCATGAAGTCATTGATATAATTTGTATCCAAAATCCAAAGCTGGTATTGCTTTTCATAGGGAATCTTGTTCACTTCGACGTAATCAGGCGGATAGATTAAAAGAGGTATTTTGTCAAGCCGGTAATACGGTGAGAGCTGTTCAATAGCAGGAGAAAGAATGTCCCACGGTGTGTTTTCAGTATCAATCACCATAATCGTAATACTGTTGAGAAGCTCCGAAAGGTTGATTCCCAGGCTGGATTGGTTCGCAATCAGGACAGCGCTAATATTATTTCTGCATATCAGAGAGTATATCCGCCACTTTCTTAAGAAACCATGACGCTGTGAAATTATCTCAATGGATTCACCGTATAGGGGATCGCTTGTTTTTCCCAGGACTTTTAGAAACAGGCCTCCGGAATGATGATGGTAGAAGTGCTCCAGTTCCTGTATTTCGGAAGGAGAGCTCTCTTTCAACAGCCATTCATCGGGCAATGGATTTTGTGGAACATTGATATCATATGTTAAATAAGAAAAGAGATCCAGGGAACACACTTCGGGGGTGTTCAGTTTTCTTGAGAATCCTCCAAAAATACGATCAGGAAACGTGTTATCTGGACGAAAATAACACATCACGTAGTCCATTTTTGCCGATGGGAATTGGCAAATGCCATGAGAAAAAAGGGTAATGTGTTTCAGTACCTGAAATCCGGGTAGTTTGTTTTCCATGGGACGGGCGGCGTGGTGATGGATGAGCCATGCCTTTTCATATGCTTTTACCATGGACAGATGTCCATAGATCCGTCCATTTTTCTCATAGGTAAAATGTCTGGCAATTTCAGAATCTTCACGATAGAGTTGCCTATACGTTTCTTTGAACTCTTCTCGGTATGAATGTATGGAGTTGTATTTTTTGGGATAAATAAATCCTGTCTCGAAAAACAACTCCCACAGAGCATCTATATCGACCTCTGTGGAGATGTGCACATGGGCGTCTATATTGGTGCTGAGAATCTGGTTTAGACGACTGTAGCTCAGAATATTCATATCCAAAATGGCAAAGCCACAACAAACATTTTCTCCTTCTACACGACGGTACACCACCTGGGCCGTGCACCTCATTTTGAGAATCCCGGCGTAATTAATGGACAGCTCCGGGATGATCATTCCCGGCATCAGGATACCTTCATCAACCTTGTCATGAACAGAAAATCCCGTAATGGAAATATCAAATATTTGTCTGTTTATCCTTTTTTTGAAAAAAGGATGTTCAAATGTGGCAGTCATCCGTGGAAATATTTGCTGACGCGGATTGCGGATCTTTTTTGTCTGAAAGCGGTTTATATGGTCCGATATCGGTGAAAAGACAATATCTCTCTGTGATATATCCTGTCTCTGCCGGACGAAACGGCAGCTTTCTGAAAAATAAATGGTGCCGTTGTTCGACAGCCTGATAATGGATGGTACAGCTATATTATGGCAGTGAAAAGAAGGGCAGAGCTCCGTATTAAATCTGATGCGGAATGCTTCAGGGCTGAAATCCATTAACTGCCCCCTGGCTGAAAAACCACTTTGCATCAACTCAGCCATGACATCCCGGCACATAAATCGTTGAACCCGGCGATGGCTTAAAACAAAACTATTTTCCGGCAACTGCATGGTAATGTTTTTATCGTTGGTTTCCTGCAATATTGCGGGTACCAGAATGATAGAATGATCTTCCTGAATGATAAGATACTGGAAATGATAATTGTCCAGGTTGATATCCCGATGATTTTTATCCCAGCAGCAGGTTAAGACATTATCTATACAGGGTTCCGTTCTGGACGTTATAATAATTGCATCGTTATATTCCGAGTGACGTAAAAGCAGGAGAACATGATCATTCATGAAATGGATGTAATTAAGTTTATTTATCAACTTCTCCTGATCTAAAGCCTGTGCGGATTCCATGGAATTGAGCAAGTTGTTGTGTTGGAAAATCCTGGATGGCCAGAAACTATCTTCGGAGATTTTCACGGATGAGTCGTCCTTCGGAATGAAGATTTGACTATCGTTCATGTTTCTTATCGACATTAATGCAGTTATTTGAATGGAAACGCATCCCGCATGTCCCGTCTTTCAGGCCGGGAGTTTCACATGTATGTAATAAAAATTCAGAATCCAATACCATGGATATGAAATTGTATCGGAATCGATTCTTTGAATGGTTTCAGGTAGATGAAAGATAGTCCCCGATAGTCAAGCCAACCTGTCCTTTACGTTGTTGAGGCTGAGTAAAATAACTGATGAATTTTAATTATATATCACTACTGTCCGGAATAATCCGTGAATAAGTTCAACTGGTTACTGTTTTT
>CAZIQY010000012.1:0-48329 GCA_964541605.1 uncultured Syntrophaceae bacterium
CTGACCTTTGGGTTATGAGCCCAACGAGCTACCGGACTGCTCCACCCCGCGTCATAACTGAGAATCGCCATGAATTGAGGGAGAACTTGTAAACCACCACTCCGTACTTTGTCAAGGTATTTTTCCATCTTAATCCCGCTTGCACGAAAGTTTAATCCAAACTCCTCGTCTTGACTGAAGAAAGGATTTTCTTGTATACTCTCCCCATTATAAAGCCAATTCACGTCTTTGATATATTTTTCTTATGAAACGATGCGACACTGCAGACAATAAAAGGGAAAACATGGAGAAACCGGAAAATCCATCGGGCAAAGGAAAAACGGAGAGCGAGGCGGTGATCCTTGAGACTGTCAGAGCGATCTTCGAATGTTGCCGCACAATAGCCGTTTATGGAATGTCCAGTGATCCCAAGGCGGCATCCCACAGGGTACCCGCCTATTTTGCATCCAAGGGATACAACATCATTCCGATCAATCCCCATGCAGACAAAATCATTGACCGGGTGGTTTACCACCGCATCGAGGATGTCAGGGAAAATATCGAAGTCGTCCAGATTTTTCGTCCTTCCGATCAGGCGCCCGCCGTTGTTCAGGAGGTTTTAGAGCGAAAAAGGGAAAGGGGCGATATCAACGCCATCTGGCTCCAGTTGGGCATCAAGAGCGAGGAAGGAAGAGAGCTTGCCGAAAAGGCAGGCATCCTTTTCGTTCAGGACCGATGCATGTATGAAGAGCATCGTCGCATTTTCCCAGGCAAGAACAGGGGATAAACCGAGGAGGACATGTTGTCACAAACAGTTATACGGGTCGTTGACCTCTGGAAATACTACGATGAAGACGGTCAGGGCGGCACGGCGGCTCTCCGTGGAACAAGCCTGGAAGTATACCGGGGAGAAGTGCTTGCCCTCTTTGGGAAAAGCGGCTCCGGGAAGAGCACTCTTCTCAACCTCATTGCCGGTCTCGACCGTCCTACCCGGGGTCTCATCGAGATCGATGGGAAAAACATGGAGACGCTCGGCGAAGCAGGCCGGACAGAATTGCGCAGAACAAGGCTGGGATTTGTGTTTCAGTTCTTCAATCTCATCCCCACCCTCACCGCTCTGGAAAATGTCCATCTGTCTTTGGAGCTCGCCGGCAAATCGAACCTCCGCATTGCCGAGGAAGCCCTCGCCGGAGTCGGCCTTCAGGGCAAGGAAGCGCGCTATCCTCATGAACTTTCAGGAGGAGAGCAGCAGCGCGTGGCCGTTGCCCGCGCCCTCGTGAAGGACCCCGCAGTGGTTCTGGCGGATGAACCCACTGGAAATCTGGACACAGCGACAGGGAACCAGATACTGGAGATCCTTGCCTCGCGGTGCCGGCAGGGCGGCATGACCCTCGTCATGGTCACCCACACCTCCCTTGCATGCCGTTACGCCGATCGTATTCTGACAATGGTCGACGGCGTTGTCACGGACGAATCAATCTGTAAGGAACCATAAAGAAACAGGAAAAACTTCTGTGAAGATTGTCACCAAATCATTTTTAAGATACCTGACTAGGCGGCGGAGCCTAAGTCTCCTGCAACTCATGGGCATCGCCTGCGGCGTGGCTGCCGTAATTGGAATGGTCCTCTCGGCCCGGTCGGCTCTGTCAAGCTTCAGTGACGCCGTTTCATTTCTGCAGGGCAAGGCGACCCATCTCATCGAACGCCCCGCGGGAACAATGGATGAAAAAATCCTGCCGGATTTAATGCACGACCCGGCTGTTCGGAATCTGTCGCCCGTCATTGACCGCAGACTTCGACTTGAAGACGGCAACCTGATTCGGGTTCTTGGCATCGATCCCTTTCTTGACCAGCACATACGGCCGGAACTCTCCCATCCCCCCTTCACGCAGAGACGAGGAGGAAAGCGGGAACGGAACATGGAATTTTTTCTCGACGATCGGGCCGTTTTCCTGGAGGCACGACTCGCCGGGCAAATGGGAATATCCCCGGGCCATGATATTAAAACATCCAGAGGCCTTCTTCGCGTGATCGGCACCTTCCCCAACCCCTCCGGCGAACCTTTAATCCTCATGGACATCGCTCACGCCCAGGAAATATTCGATCTACCGGGTCAAGTGGATCATGTGGATCTGATTCTTGATAATGAAGCAGATTTCCGGAGTCGATGGGAAACGGGTTTTCGGATCCAGTCAAGCCTCGAGCGCCGGGAAACGTTCAGCGCCATGGTGGGCGCCTTCCGTCTGAACCTGGAAGCCATGTCCCTGATGGCCCTTTTCGTCGCCGTCTTTTTGATCTATAACACGACCATGTTCACCGTTGTGAGCCGCAGAAAGGATGCAGGCATCTTGAGAAGCCTGGGCGCTGAGCGGCATGAGATCACCCTTGCTTTTCTTGCCGAAATACTGATCCTGGGCACGACAGGCGGCGCTATCGGAAGCATTCTCGGTTACCTGCTCAGTCATTTCCTCACGACAATCATCGGCAGCACGATCAGCAATCTCTATTTCTTTCTGCGGCCGACACCGCCGGCATGGTCGCTCTTGATCCCTCTGAGCGGCATACTTCTCGGTTGTGGAGCAAGTCTTCTGGGAAGCATTCTCCCTCTGGTCGAACTGGCCCGCACCGATCCCGTGGAAGCGCTTCGGGGCCGCTCGGCAAGCCGCCGAAGCGGAAAAACAACTCTGAAGGCGGCCTACGCAGGGCTTGTCGTTTTGATGATCAGCCTTGTTATCCTCCTTGCGTCGGGAAAACAAATCTATATGGCCTATGCCGCAACCTTCGGGTTTCTTTTGGGATTGAGCCTCTTGACAGGGATCATCCTCGTTTATGCAACACCGGTTTTGAAGATACTTCTTTACCGCATCGGTGGGCTTTCCGGTAAAGTGGCCGCGGGAAATATCAGGCAAAATCTTGGCCGGTCAGGCGTCGCCGTGGCGGCTTTCATGGTGGCCCTTTCCATGTCCATCGGCCTCGCTTCCATGATCGGCAGTTTCCGGGAGTCTCTCGTGTGGTGGATGGAAACCCAGCTCCGGGGAGACCTTTACGTTTCGAACGCCACGGAAACGGAAGTCCCCCTTGACTTCTATGAGGAAGTGAGATCCATAAAGGCCATTGACGGTGTTGACGCGTATCGCAAAGTGAAAATTCTTTTTCAGGGACGAACGGCCTATATCGCTGCCATCAACGCCCCTGTGCTCCAGCGTTTTGCCCGTTTCTCCTGGCTTGAAGGCGGCGACGAGCACTGGGAAGCCGTTAAAAGCGGCGGTGTGATCATTTCGGAAAGTTTTGCCAGGAATTTCAATGTCCGCCCCGGCGACACGATCGCGCTGGAAGGGATTGGGGGGGCCGTTCAACTCCGCGTGGAAGCGGCATATTACGATTACTCGACAGAGCATGGCCTTATCATGATGGACCGGAGAACCTATCTTGCTCTGTTCAACGACCATGCCATCAACAGCATGGCCGTCTTCATCGATCCTGCGAATCCCCGCCGGCAGGAGCTTCTCGATACCGTAAAAGAAAAAGCGCTTGCCAGAGGGCTTCCCGTTTTTACCCAGAAACAGTTCTATAACAGTATTCTCGAAGTGTTCGACAGCACCTTTGCCGTAACACGCTCCATGCGAATCATGGCCATCATCATTGCCTTTTTCGGCATTGCCGGAGCTTTGATGACCCTTTTCATCGAGCGTCAGAGGGATTTCGGAATATTGCGCGCTCTGGGCTTCTCTACCGGCCAGGTATCCTCCATGACGCTCATGGAGGCCATCGGAATGGGCATGGTCAGTTTCGTCCTCAGTTCAGCCGTGGGAACGCTGCTGGCGCTTATTCTGATCAGGGTGATCAATCTCCGAAGTTTCAACTGGACCATCTTTTTCCATATCCAGTGGCAGCCCTACATTTACACGGCACTGACGGCCCTCCTGGCGAGTCTCGGGGCGGCGCTGTATCCGATCTGGAAGGTCAGGAGAAACTATCCACAGATGCAGATCAGGGAAGAATAACAACGGAACAGCCAAATGAATCTGATGAACGGCAAGATGAAACGATCGATATTAAGCACGACGATGATTCTGACAATAACCCTCGCTGTCATTCTGATTTTGCCTGCATCGTCCCCCGGCGACGGATGGAATAAGGCCATAGGGACGAGGTCGTGGCATTTTCCGAAGGATCACGGCGCTCATCCCGATTATCGCACGGAGTGGTGGTACTTCACGGGAAATCTCGTCGACGGAAAAAAGAACCGTTACGGCTATCAGCTCACCTTTTTCCGTCAGGGCATACGGACGGAGATAAAACGTCCACAGAGCCCCTGGTCGATCCGCGATGTCTATCTGGCCCATTTCGCTGTTTCCGGCATCGGGAAAAGCTCTTTCCTGATGTCCGAACAGGTATCCCGTGCCGGCCCCGGCCTTGCGGGAGCGAGCACGCACGGCATGAATGTCTGGTGTCTTCAATGGTCGGCTCGGATGAAAAACGGCAGGATTCTCCTCAATGCAAAACATGGCAGCACGCATCTGAAAGTGGAACTCATTCCCCGAAAACCTCTTGTCCTCCACGGTGAAAACGGACTGAGCAGGAAAGGCCCTCTCGAAGGACAGGCGACTTACTATTACTCATTCACAGATCTGGAAACAAAAGGAATCCTGAAAACCGAAAAGATGACCGAGCCTGTGCGTGTCACAGGGACGAGCTGGTCCGATCAGGAATTCGGCTCAAACCAGCTTTCCGGGGAACAGTTGGGGTGGGACTGGTTCAGCCTCCATCTGTCTGACGGTCGCGATCTCATGCTCTATTTTCTTCGCCGCAAGGGCGGAGCCGTTGAGCCGTCCTCGTCGGGGACCCTTGTCGAGAAAAACGGCCGGACCCGCCATTTGAAGATTCAGGACATCAAAATAGAGGTTCTTGGTCACTGGAAGAGCCCCGCGAGCGGCGGCCTTTATCCGAACCGCTGGCAAATCCGTATCCCGCCGGCTGATATAAACCTTGTGATTTCACCGATGATCGCAAACCAGGAACTCAACACGGCCGGTTCAACAGGCGTCATCTATTACGAGGGAGCCATCGAAGGAAAAGGAACCTCTTATAGGAAGCCTGTGACCTGTGAGGGGTATGTGGAAATGACAGGATACGCCGGAAGCATGGGAGGTGTCTTCTGAGTCATGGATCGATGCTTTGCCTCTCATATATCTCACGTGACTTCGGATAAACGACCATGCGCAGAGGAGACAGACAGGACGCAAAGGTTGTACTGTCAAACAAAGTGGAACCTGTGGTAGAGAACCAGCGACATTCAATCAGAGGGCTCATTCGATGCGCATAGGCATTGTCCATACAAAGAGTTCGCCGTGCCGCTGCGCACAGACCATCTCTCAAGGGCTCGAAACCCTGGGGCATGAGCCTGTGCTCGTCGATTCGGAAGAAATCGACCTTCAGGCGCCGGAGATTTCGCGTCATTGCGACCTGATTATCGACCACACGGATACCTTTCACGGACGGGGTCTCTTCCGATCTCTGGTGCGCCAGAGGCTCGAATCCTGTGGCGCCCGCATCGTCGGCTCCGATTCGAAGGCGTGCTTTCTCGCCGACGACAAGGCCGCTGCCAAGGCACACCTGGCGCAAGCCGGCATCCCCGTCCCTCCGGGAATCGTCGTCACGGGAAAAGACTGGAAAATTCCTTTCTGGCTCACCCCGCCCGTTATCATCAAGCCCGCCTGCGAGCACATGAGCCGGGGGGTCGTTCTTGCCGAAACGGAGTCGAAAGCTTTCGCAGCCGTTGCCGATCTCCTTCATCGCTATCGCCAACCGATACTGGTGGAGCAATACATCCAAGGAAGGGAACTGGCGGTCTCTCTTCTCGCCGGGAAGGAGGGGATTCTGGTTCTGCCTCCCCTGGAGTGGCTCCCGGGGGATGGTACAGCAGCGATTCTTTCGGAATCCTTCAAGCTGGGGGAGCCATCAGAGGGACGGCCGGATGCAAAAAGAGCCGCTCTTCCGGCCCATCTCGCGACTGAACTCGAAGATCTTTCCGTCCAGGCTTTCCATGCCCTGGGTTTAAGGGATTACGCCCGTTTCGATATCCGCCTGTCGCCCGGCGGCGCCTTCTTTTTTATGGAGGCCAACACCACGCCAAGCATGGAATCCCAAGAAGCCTTCGCCATTTCCGCCCGATGGGCGGAAATGGATTACCCTGACCTCGTGGATGCCGTCATCTCGGCTGCTCTTGGTCGATACGGCGGGTGTATCATGAATAACAATGACCGGCTCCGCATCGATCTTCCCTGCGGTCCGATTGATCTTGCCATACCAGAAGGCGTCCACCGCCCGCCGGCATCGACGGTTGAACTGGCCGGTCTTCTCGATATAAAACCAGGCGAGAGCGTCCTCGAACTCGGCTGCGGGAGCGGTTTTCTCTCCATCGCAGCGGCAAAGCAAGGTGCGAGTCACGTGATGGCCACTGATCTTGACCCCCTTGCTCTTGAAACTACTTTCATAAACGCCCGGACAAACAATGTCGGTAATCTGGTGTCAATCCACGCGGGCTCCTGGTATGAGGCACTGCCTGATAAAGGAAAGCGGCGTTTCCATGTCATCATCGCCACCCCTCCCCAGACTCCGGGGCCGTATCCGTTTGGTCCGCGCTACGGCGGCTTTGACGGAACAAGGCATCTTTTCTCCATCATCGATGCAGCGCCGGATTATCTGGAAAAGGACGGAGGCAGGATCTGGATCCACGCCATCTCGCTGGCCAACCCTGCCGCCCTGATCCGTCGCCTCGAGGAACGGTTTTCAGAGGTTCGTGTGGTCCGCGAGTCGGATCGTCCCTTCACTTCCAATGAGTACGAAGCCCTTGGAAAAGGCCTGTTCAGCCATTTTCAAGACCTTCGATCGTCCGGCCGCGCAGAATTCACCGATGCCGGAGGAGACCGCTATGTTTTCCGCAATCTGTTCATCCGCGCCTCGGGAGCTAGGAGCTTATGAAGAGACTGATCGTTAACGCCGATGATCTCGGGGCCGATGAACCACGGAACGCCGGCATTTTTGAAGCCATCGATGCAGGCGTCGTCACAAGCGTGAGCGTCCTGGCCAACGGCCCGGCTTTCGAGGATGCCGTTCGCCGCATCCGGTTCTTTTCGCAGAAAAAGGTGTCCGCCGGAATTCATCTTAACCTCTCGGAAGGATGTCCCCTGACGCCGAATTTGCGGCTCCTCGCCGGGCCGGACGGTTGTTTTCCGGGCAAGGTTCGAACCCATGGATTATTTGCACAACGGGGAAACAACGCCCTGAAGGAGGAAATTTATCGAGAGATGTCTGTGCAAACCGAGGCTCTTCTTCATGCCGGCGTCCCCATAACCCACCTGGACGGTCATCAGCATATCCAGATATTTCCCGCCGTCATCGAGACGGCCATCCGGGTTGCCGAAGCATTCCGAATTCCGTGGATTCGCATCCCCGACGAACCTCCGGAGAAACAGTTAAGCGGCGATTCCCTCGATAACGAAGCACGGACGTACGACAGGTTTTCCACGGAAGCCCGGCCGTACATTGAGAACTCAAGGCTGAGGACGACAGACCATTTCCGAGGGCTCTATCTGAAAGGCCGATTGACGCTGTTATTGCTAAAAAGAACACTGGAACGTCTGCCGGGCGGAACCACGGAACTGATGGTTCACCCGGGACGGGCTCCGTCAGGAGAATCCCGCAGTACTATCTCCTCCTTTTCGACCCCTGACCGGGAAACCGAGCTTATGGCCCTGATGGGAGAGGAATTCAGGAAAACCCTTATTGAATATGGCGTCTCTTTGATTCCATTCCCGGAGGTCAATACGTGATGCCGGGCCTTCGCATTATCATATTGACCCCGACCTCCCTTCCTTCCATTACGGGAAACGCCATGACGGTTGAGCGCTGGCGGCGGTCACTTGCCGGGATGGGTTACGCCGTGAAGACCGTATCCGCGCAGAGTCTTGACACGAACGCGCTGCCTCGTGAGATCGCCGACTTCCGGCCGGATGTCATCCACGCCCACCATGCACTCAAAGCGGGGCTTCTGCTCCTGGAGCAACCAGTCAAGGAAGCAATCGGAAGTATCCCTTTCGTGCTATCCCCCGCCGGAACGGATATCAGCGAGGTTCAGACACCGGAAGAGATCCCGGAGACATTTCAAAATGTATGCCGGGCATCAAGGAGAATCATCACGCAAAGCCCATGGATGCTTAAGCGCATTGGAGAGCTTATTCCTGAAATGAAGAAGCATACCGTCTATGTGCCAAAGGCGTTTTTATGGCAGGGGGATGAGCCGGCCGATCTTAAAGAGGCTTGCGGGTATCGCTCCGGGGATTTTGTCTTTTTTCTCCCTGCCGGAATACGTCCCGTCAAAGGGAACCTGGAATGCCTGAAATGGCTCGAAAAGGTATACCGGGTGAGGCCTCAAGTCCGTGCCGTTTTTGCAGGCCCGGCTCTCGATGCGGTCTATGCAAACCGATTCGATGATGAGATTCGGCGGCTTTCTGCCTTCGCCCGATGGATCCCCGGGATCCCGCCCGCTGCCATGCGGTCCGCTTACAATTCGGCCGATGTTGTCCTGAACGCCTCTGTTTCTGAAGGACTATCCAACACCCTTCTGGAAGCCATTGCCGCGGGACGGCCAATCCTGGCTTCCGATATTCCGGGGAACCGTTGGCCCGTCCTGGGGAATAAAAACGAAAGTCCCTGCGGGTATCTTTTCGACCTGCGAAACCCGGAGGATTTCATTCGAAAAGCCGTCAGATTGATTGACGATGACGGGCTGCGGAAGGAATTCGCCGAAGCATGCCTGATCCGTGCCGCCGGTCTTCCTACTCCGGATGACGAAGCGGCCGGCCTGGACCAGGCATATAGCTCCGTCCTTTAGATTTGCTCACGAAAATGTTCACTCTTCTTCCTGCTTGCACGGAAGATCAATTGAAAAGACAGTCCCTTTCCCTTCCTCGCTTGTCACCCTGATGCCTCCCCCGTGCCGCCGGACAATTTCATGGGATATATAAAGACCCAGGCCCGTTCCCTTTCCCACAGGTTTGGTTGTAAAAAAGGGAGAAGACTATAAGAAATGTATGGTAAACTACTTGCCCATGTGCTATCAATATGATAGCAAGGAGGTATGATATGGCAAACGTATTGATCCGTGATATACCCGATGAGGTTATCAAAGAACTGAAGCAGAGGGCCAAATCCCGCAATCGCCCCCTACAGCAGGAACTCCGTGAAATCCTGGTGAAAACATCCCGTCAGCCTTATGAGGACGTTGTACAGCGAGCGGCTGAGATAAGGCTGAAACTTACAGAAAAGTGCCGGACATTTACCGACAGCGCTGAATTGTTGCGGGAGGATCGGGCTCGATGAATCTGGTCATTGATGCGAGCGTGGTTATCAAGTTCTATATTCCGGAAATTTTTTCTGACAAGGCTCAGGAAGTCATGTTGCAGGCAGCAAACGGTGAGCTGACACTCTTGGCGCCCGATCTGCTCTACCCTGAGACGGGAAATATCCTCTGGAAAAAACAGCGTCTGCATGAATTAACCCCTGATGAGATCGAAGAGATTGTTGATGCCGTCACGTCTTTGCCCATAAAGGTCGAGCGCTCCAGAGAGATTATGCCTCTGTCTGTTGCCATCGCCCTGCAAACCGGGATAACGGTCTATGATGCCATGTACGTGGCGGTTGCCGGGATTTACGAGACCAGAATGATCACAGCCGACAGAAGACTTGTGGATGCACTGGGAAAAACGGAATTTAAGAACAATGTTCACTGGTTAGGAGATGGCAATTGACCGACTTCTGGCGGCAAAGCGCGCCGGAGCAGAATTAGATCGGGGAGTAGTGGAATAAATATCAAGACCCGACAACCCCATTCTCACGATGAATATCGAAAAAGCCACCAATGTTTTGCTCTGTCCGGTTTGTCCATATGACGTATAAATTCAGCATGCTCCTTTGTGGCCATTCTAAACATGGAATCTGCCTTTTCTATTCTATCTTTAAATGGATCAATCTGCTCAGGAGACGCGTATTGCATTACGAAAAACAATTCGGTTCTTGGGTAAATATCATGATCATATTCTTCAGTATCATCCGGTGTTTTTACAATCCATTCTACAGATTCTTCCCACGATGAAACAAAAATCTCAATGCCATTCTCAATAACATCGTTTATAATTTCATCAGAATATCCTTCTAAAACCAGATAGCAGATCAACTCATCGACTTGACCAATTGTCGAGGATAGTTTTTCCAACCTCATTTTGTCCCGATATTTAGGCATTATCTTATTCAAATAGCAATTTCAGCGAAAAATAGTTTGAACTTATTTTTTTGTCCTTATTTTCCGTGTAAGCAATCAAAGCCAATAGTCAATTCCGGCAGGGACTTTACAATTTTCACCGTTTCTATGCTTACGGCGACGATCTTGCCGATGAGGCGGATGATGTATTGAGGGTCGTCGGGACGGTTGGGATCATTGACGATGCCGCTGCGGGGATCTGCACTGACCTGATACTGATCGATGACCCACTCCAGGGCGGAGCGGTTGCCGAGGCGGTATCCTAATACAGCGGGCGGAATGCCGCTGAATGTCAGGAAGTCATTGACGATGACGGAGGTCTTGTCTTTCGTAAGTCTCATCTTTTCGACGCGCCAGGTCATGGGGGCGTCGGGGTTCTCCATCTGCTGGAGGGGATATTCATACTGGTCCTCGTAATAGACATGAAGGAGCGCCAGCTTTGCACCCATTTCTACAAAGCACCGAAAATCAGGAACGAAAGGCATGCGGGGCAGCTCCCGCCGGAGATTGGCGGCGTAGGTCTCCCGGTATGACGGATGGTGAAGCAGGGCATAGATATAGTTGAAGATGTCCCATTTTGTGATGGCCGCATCGCTGTAATGCTCTCTGAATTTCGCCAGTGCCCAATCGGTAATATTTTCGTGCCGGTTTGTCCCGTCCTCGTTGTAGATGTAGAAAGGGAAACACTGGGCTTCGCCGGTCAAATGCAAATCAGGGATGATATGAGTCATGACACACTGAAACGGCTTGGTGTTACCCACGGCGGTGACGCAGATGACGCGGTTCTCTTTTTCCGTATCAGAGTTAGGGAAAATAGCAGGCATCTGGTAAACCTCTTCATTCAGGATGCGGTCTAAGAAGAGATGTTGTTTAACAAAGGGACGATAGAGAGATGGGCGGATTTTTGCCTCATTGAATTCGGCATAACGGCCCCGTTTCAAATCCAGTTTAAGGTCCCTGCTCCAGCTGATCTTCCGTTCGTCATTGTTTACAAAATCATCGACGTTGGGTTTCGTTGTCAGGCGACCCCAGTGGGCGACGTGGTCATTATAGGTTTCGATCATCCATGCAATATTCTGTGCCAATTCATTCTTCTGGAAATGATAGGCCCAGGCGTCGCGGCTCGTTGACACGCCGCGTCCGTAAATCTTGAAAATAACGTCTTCTCGACCTGTCCTGCCTTCCCTTGTGCCCATCGGCAGAAACATCCCAAAGGCGTTGTCCAGACCGGCGGTGAGCCAGGTATGGTTTTTGTCGGGCGTAATTTCCTCCCATTCGATATTCGTCCGCTGCTGTTTCTGATCCAGGAAGTCGTATTTCTCTTCTTTCCGCCAGTATTCATCCATTCGGGAATAATGAATTTTTATACTTCCCGGCAGCGTGTTGCCTTTTCTCACAAACAGATTGATGCTTACGCCCACCTGAATGCCGAAGACATTATGCGTTGAGCCTGAGAGTTTCGGGTTTTTCCGGACATTGCCTCCCAGATCGAGAACATAAATGGCGTCGAAATCCTGAGATAAATGCTTCCGCATCCCATCAAAAGTGATCCCCTCGATGAAGCTGTTATTCGTGATGAAGGCCACGATCCCTTCATCGCCGATCCGGTCTGAAGCCCAGCGTATGGCCTTGACATAGACATCGGAGAGGGCGTTCTTGTTCGTCGCCCTGGAGTCTTTCGCATAGGTATCCGCAACCCGTTTATCCATAACCCGGTATTTCCGGTTCTTGTTGTTGTCGTTTTCATTGATCTGCCCGGCGTTATACGGCGGATTGCTGATGATGACAAAGATAGGCGCCGCCTGCTGGGACTGGATGCGCTCCGTATTTTCTTCCGTGAATATGTCGCCCTGTTTCGCCTCCGCCAGCTCGAAGGTGTCGACCAGGCACAGGCCGGGAAATGGCTGGTACGTTCCCGTGAGTTCATAATAAGCATGTTCGATGTTCATGGCGGCGATGTAATAGGGCAGCAGCATCACCTCGTTGCAGTGAATTTCGGCGGTGTATTTGTGTGGCAGTTGGCTCCGCCTGATCTCCCGCATGATCCGCAAAATGAAATTCCCCGTGCCCACAAATGGATCAAGGATTTGCACTCCGGGATCGGAGAGAGACCGGCCGAATTCCCTCTGGAGGATATCCTGAACGGATAGGACCATAAAATCCACAACGGGCTGGGGAGTGTAGACGATGCCGTGGGTGTCCGCCACCTTGACGGAGAAGCCCTGGAAGAACTTCTCGTAAACCGTATTGAGAAAAGCCTGCTTCTGTGAAAAGTCGTCGATTGTGGCAGCGGCCGCTTCGATTGCCCCGTAGAAATGATCCAGGGATTTTAGAAACTCCTTCCGGTTGAAATAGGCAGAGGTCAGGGTCTGGATAACCTTTTCGATTTCGCGGGCGATGATGTTCCGCTCCACAAAGTCGGGGGTGTCAAAGACCTTCCGGAAAATGCGTTCAGTCAGAAGGTGCTGGATGAGCATCTCTTCCACAGCCTGATCGGAAAGATTCGGATTGAGGGTTTGACGACACAAGACGGCAAAGGCGTTAAAAGCCCTGAGGAATGGCTGGTTTGCGATTCGTTCCTTTTCGATCAGTTTCAGAAGTCCCGTTCCCAGTTCCGGCACTTTGAGTTTGAACTCCTCTACAGCTCGCTCCCATGCCTCGTAGGCTGGGGGCTGCCAGGAGAAGAAGGCCTGGAGGGCTTCTACGAGCTTCTCCGGCTTGTCGATGGACGTGTTGAATATTTCCTGGCCGTTCTGATAGAGGATGATACGGTCAGGGGCCTGAAAGAGAATGTTGTCCTTTGGGTAGCCAGTCCTGAATTTCTTTGCGATCTCCTTCTCCAGGTCATCTGCGGTGTCCTTCGCTTCCCAGACACCGTGGGGCAGCTTGAAGGCGTCGAGCAGGGCGCCGTCCACTCGGATGGTCTTCTGCTCACGCTTAATTGCGAACTGCTCAGCCAATGTCCATTGAACCTGATGGGCGCAGTGCCGCAGCAGAGCGGCGAAGGCCGGAGCGACGGCCCCTTCGGACAACAGATCGAGCTGTGTCAGATTTGTAATGGCGCTGTAATAGGACTTGATGACCTTGTGCGTCGGTTTCAGAGAGAGGAAAGGCATTTGTTATTCCTTTTTTCGCGAGTGATTCCAAATTACGACGTCTTAAATGGAAATAGAAAGACACTGCCAACTCCGGCGCCGCTGGCAAACATATAAAGAAGGCAGACGCCGTTTTCCACCCACGCAAATTCTGAACCGCAAAATGGATCACCACATCCGGGCCAATCACACGTCGTAATTCGAGTACAGATGGAATTGATATCCATCAATGAATCTTTAAATCTGCGAGACAACTCAAGAGGGGGTTTCCTTACGTCAATATCAGACAAGGACGGCAAGCATTCACGGTCCACATCTTTCATGATCTCCAAAAAAATATCAAAAATGCTTTTTCTAACGGCGAGTTTCAATTCCGGCTCCGGCGATTCACAATAAAGGCAAAGATGGGCGTGTTTCAGGAATGGCTGAATTGTTGACGGAGGATCCCCGTCCACGAGATCATCATCTTCCTGCGCCTCATCCCAACAGGAAAAATGCAGGCCTTCCATCAAAGGCTCGTCATTATATAACTCTTTCTTGTATAAGTCGCCCCTCAATGCCCCCTGCTGAATGAGGACATCATACTCCTGCTTCTCTAATCCGATGATACCGCCGCACTCTATGTCATATTTGCGGAGCCTCACAAAGCCAAACTGAAGCGCACGGCGAATGATGTCATCCGTCTCATGATACCTTATTTTCCTCAGTTTATGCGAAGTGAAACACGACATTCAAGTTTTTTCCTAACTCGTTCATGCATATTTGGTCTTATTCATCTAATTTTCAACTACATGCAAAGAATCATCCGAATATGTTTGCTGTCTTATTTGTCCATACCGTAAATTCTCTTCCGATAATATTCTGCATGTTTTTGTGCATGGCAAAAACATCGTTAACAAAATTTCCGACTATGTTTTTATAGCCAGCCGGTCATAACGAATTGAATCCGGATGTAAATCCCTCTCCATCAAATTAAATGCCTTTTCTTCATTTCCATAAGCTGTCATAATAGCATCCAAGGCTTCTATGCATCTTTCGCTGCTGTGATAAGACATTTCCAGGATCATTTGCGAAGGAAAAATCATTCGAACAACATTTTCATTGTCCTGTGAAAATACCATCACAATCTCTGCCAGCGCTAAATTTATCGTATCGCCTGTCCTTATCCGGATAAACATCGAATTCTCCTTTTTCATGCATCATGATCGCGTATAGACACTGAAGGAATTACAGTATTTTTCACTCTTCCTCCTGCTTGCACGGAAGATCAATCGAAAAGACAGTTCCTTTCCCTTCTTCGCTTGTCACCCTGATGCCTCCCCCGTGCCGCCGGACAATTTCATGGGAAATATAAAGGCCCAGGCCCGTTCCCTTTCCCACAGGTTTGGTTGTAAAAAAGGGTTTGAAGATGTTTTGCAGGTGTTCGTCGGGAATCCCCTTGCCGGTATCCTGAATCTCAATGAGGGCTCGATTTGCGTCCCGATTATACCGGGTCGTCAATGTAATCTTTCCCGTATCATCAGGCAGCGACTCAACGGCATTTTTTATCACATTGATAAAGACCTGCCCCAGGTTTGCAAAATTTCCCTCAACAAAAGGCAGATCGTCGTCATAGTGCTTCTCAATTTCAATCTTGAGATACTTATACTGATTATAAAGAACCCTCAGGGCATCATCCAGTGCGATATTGATGTTCACGGGCTCGACGTAAACCTGGGTCTGGCGTGAAAGATCAAGGAGACTCCTCACAATATCACTGGCCCGTTTCAATTCCTTCAGTGAGAATTCCAGATCATTAATGACCTCGTCCCGATTTTCCGCCGTAACGTCCCATTCACCAACCGACTCCGCACTCGTCTGAACGAGACTGGAAGCGCTGGCAAGCGGGTTATTCAGCTCATGGGCGGTGCCGGCGACAAGCTGCCCGATGGCCGCAAGGCTTTCCGACTGAATCAACTGCTTCTGGGTTCTCTCTTTTTCTTCCAGGGCCTGGCGAAGGTCCGCCGTTCTGTCTTCGACCTTTTTTTCCAGGTCGCGATTCAGCTTTTCAATCTCCTCGTAGGAGCTCGCATTTTCCAAAGCGGTGACGCTTTGATTGGCTATGGTCATTAAAAGTTCCAGATCTTCATGAACAAATAACTCCCCCGATTTCTTCTGTCCGAGTGCAATCATACCGACCAGGCTGGTTTTGGAAATCATGGGAACGATCAGCGACGCGTCCAACTCATCAAAAAGAGCAGATATCTGATCTTTTTCACCCTGCCGGGAAGCTTGATGTTCAATGAAGGATTTGCTCAACGGTCTGTTCATTTTTTCAAGAAAGGTCACAATGGGATGATCCTGTTCGAGAATGTTCTGCCCTGTATTATTGAAGTCTTCACTTTTTGTTGAATACTTCCGAAAACACCTCTTCGCATCGTCGTACACAAGAAGATCAATATGGGTGACCTTAAGAGCGGTCGAAATCGATTGAAGCAGCAGATTTTTGATCTGCTCGAATTTTAACAGTGCGGCCATTTCTCCGCTGATTTCTTTCAGAACGCTTTGATAATCATATTTGCCCCTGAAAAAAAGATTGTCAATGAACGCCTGAACCTTATCCCTTAAAGGGTTGAACAGCAGAACAATCAACACTGCAAGAACGAATGGAAAAGCGAGGGATCTGTCGTATCGGGACCCCGTGAATGAGGTATTGAAGACGTATATGATCAGGATGTAGAAGACGGTAAGAATCCCTGTCAGAATAAAATAAATGGTCCCTCTTCTTATCACAGTTCCAATATCGAGGAGATCGTACTTCAGAATGCCAAAAGCCAGAAAGATTGCGGGAATAAAACTGAAGTTACCCATAGGATAAATGTTGAAACCGCAGACAGTCAGAATATTCAGGGCAATCAAGAGGGCGCTGATTCCCATTCCGCCAAGGATGTATTTTATTCTGTTTTTCTGCTGGTTGTCGGTTGCCCTCCTCAGGCCGTCAGCCAACACGTAAAGGCAGTAAACTACGGCAACACCGACGATCGCTGCAAAAATATAGAAGACGGGGCCCGCCTTGGCGATTGTTCCAAAATTGTACCGCTGGAGGCCGCTGATAAAAAGCTCCGTAGGTGCAAAGAAAACAATGATAAAACTGGACAGGTAGGCGGCGTACTCGATCCATTTCCGCCCGGGAATGACAAGAAAAGAGTGAACAAACTGAACAAACAGAGGAACGGCAAATACGATAAAAAGATAGAGTGCTCTGTCTATCTTCAGAGCCATGGTTTTATCCGGCAGCATCGAAACCAGCGCTACATTGGCATTGACCAGCGCTCCCAAAAAGCAGATGCCTGCGAACAGGATATTGGTGGGGGTTTTTTTGCCCCGCAAAATGGAAATCAGGGAAAGACCGATTAAAACGAAGAACCCGAGAACCGGGGGGATCACATAGATCAATGATGCTTGCTCGACATTGAGAACCATTGAATCAGTCTTCTCTTTAAGGCAAAGTTAATTCAGGGGCTGATTTCTTATTTATCGATGCCGGTTTTTTAATGTTCGTTTTCCATCAAATATCCCATGATTCGATATACAAGTTTTGCAGCAAGGAAATCGGGAGCGACAATTCCCGGAATAGGGGACAATTCGACAACATCAAAACCCCGCACCCGGCAGCGGCCGGAGACCTCTTTGACAAGACGCAAAACATCCCTCCATAAAATACCGCCGGGCTCAGGCGTTCCCGTCGACGGCATAATTGACGGATCAAGGACATCGATATCAATTGTCAAATATACATCTCCCTGAATATGCTCACAGATTTTCTCCTGCCAACCGGGTTCCCCGAGAATAAAATCCGCAGAGAATGACTTTACCGAACCATCTGAAAGAAACGCCGCTTCCTCTGCGCTCATGCTCCTGATTCCCGCCTGAATCAGGGGGCAGATTTCAGATATCCGCCGGCCGACGGATGCGTGACTGAAAGGACTGCACTGGTAATAATTCCTCAGATCGGCGTGGGCGTCAAGCTGGAGTACCGATATTCCGGGGTACTTGTCTTTCATCGCCCGAACCACGCCAAAGGAAATACTGTGTTCGCCGCCCAGAACAACGGGAATTTTATCGTAAGAAAGAACTTCGGCGACAGCCTCACGTACGGATACCATCATCTCCGCCGGTCCCCTGGCATCCGCCTCTAAGGCCGGTTGGGTATAGATCCCCGCCAGATACGTTTCCCGGCAGAGTTCCTCATCGTACAGTTCCATATGGCCCGAAGCCTCAAGGATGGTGGAAGGCCCTCTCCTTGCTCCCGACTGATACGTTGACGTCAGGTCATAGGGAACCGGCATGACGATGAACGTCGCTTCCTCAAACGTCGGATACGATAAATCCAGTCCTCCGAAATTCATGAAAATTCCTCAAAAAAATATTGATTTTATTATCATATCCTAAAAAATATGTCCAGATTCCAATTTCATTTTCAGACAGCAGCATTTGCCTTGAAATATTTGAGCGCGAAATGGCCATTTTCATAGTAAAGATATGAATGATGCCTGACCCAGTCGCCGAGAGTCGCAAAGGTCTTTCTCCGGCCGTCAACAATGTATTCCTTGATTTGAGGTTTATGACAATGCCCCATAATGACGGCATCATAACCCTCCTTAAACTTTTCCTGAGAAAACACTTCCATCTTTGTTGCAAGCCAGTTCTGCGATTCGTTGGACAATTCCTTGCTGATGATAGAGCTGAGCCGGGCAATTTTCCACAGCAGCACGAGGGGAACGTTTCGTTGAATTCGATAAAGCAATCCGCTTCTCAGAATCTTTCTTAAAAGCAGGTACCTCCTGTCCGACTCGTCCACCGTATCACCATGAGAGATGAGGATTTTCTGACCATCCAGATCGATATTTGCCCATTCGGTAAATACCGTCATTCCGAGGCTTTCTGAAAAATAACTTCCCAGATAAAAATCATGATTCCCCTCACAAAAGACAATGCGTACCCCGCGCTCTTTCAGATCGACCAGTTTTTCAATGATGCACCGGAATTCCGGATATACACGCCTACCCCTACAAAACCAGAAATCAAAAAAATCTCCAGCAATAAAGAGATTATCAACCGCCTGCATGGTATCCAGAAAGTGCAAGAGGTGGCGGTAACCGTCATCGTCGGCATTCTTCAGATGGGCATCAGCCAGGAATATGGCCTTCATTAACCGGTTGTATCACCTTTTAAGGGATAATTTTTTTTGTTTCTATTAACACAAATGGCACCCTATCAAAAGCATAAAGTGAATTTACATGCCCACAGGACAGGATTTCCCGGACGCGCTTTCAGGTCATTGCGACAAATAATTGATTGTGAGACGCGGGGAAAAAGTGTAAATTGACCCACTAAAAATCAGCCTTATGTCCCATAAATTATCCAGGAGGTGCGCAAATGGAATTTAAAGAAATTCTGTTTCAGTCTGAAAATGGCATTGCAACTATGACCCTTAACCGGCCGGATATTCGAAACGCCATCACGCATCCGGAGATTATTGCGGAGATCAAGCACGTATGCAAGCTTGTCAACGATGATCTGGCGACCAAGGCACTCATCGTCACCGGCGTTGAGCCTGCGTATTCCTCCGGCGGCAACGTGAAGGACATGAAGGAAAGAAAAGGCATGTTCCAGGGGAGCCCGGCGGAGGTCATGGAAAATTACCGCCGCAATATCCAGGACGTCCTTCTTGCCGTCTACGGTGTGGAGATTCCCACTATCGCCGCCATCAACGGCTCCGCTGTAGGGGCAGGCTGTGGTCTTGCCCTCATGTGCGATATCCGGGTCGCATCCCGGAAGGCCTCGTTCGGCGAGACCTTCCTGAACGTCGGACTCATCCCCGGCGATGGAAGCGCATTTACCCTCCCCCGCGCCGTCGGCATGGCCAAAGCATGTGAATTGATCTTTGCGGCAGACACCATCGACGCGGAAACGGCACTTGCCCTGGGACTCATCAATTACGTGACAGATCACGAGAAACTCATGGAGAAGGCCAATGAACTGGCAAAAAAGATAGCGTCCAAACCTCCGCAGGCCCTCAGAATGACAAAAAGGCTCATGCGTACGGGACAGCATTCCACCCTTCAGCACATTATGGAGGAAGCCGCCGCCTTCCAGTCCCTGTGCCACTACACAGAGGATCATATGGAAGCCCTGTCCGCCATGTTTGAAAAACGAAAGCCGAAATTCACGGGCAGGTAACTGTGGAAAGAAGGAAAGCGCCCGTTGCAGGCTGTGGGTGACAAGGATTTACGAAAGAGATTGAACTGAATATAAAGAGACATTATTGATCGGAACATTTGCAAATACCGGAGCTATTCTCGCCGGAAGCCTGATCGGGATTTCCGCCGGCAAATACCTCCCTGAAAGAATCAAGACGATTATCATGCAGGCCCTGGGGCTTTCCGTCGTACTCATCGGTCTCAAGATGGCTCTTTCCGGCGGGGAGCCCATAGTCGCCATTGGATGCGTTCTCCTGGGCGCCATTACGGGAGAGTTGATCAGGATCGAGCAGGGGGTAGAGTATTGGGGCGCGTGGTTGAAGACGCGCGCCCGCTCCAATTCCACAACCTTCGTTCAGGGATTTGTGTCGGCTTCCATTCTCTATCTGACAGGCGCCATGATGATTGTGGGATCCATTCAGGATGGAACGATTGGAGACGCAAGCACCCTTTACATCAAATCTCTCCTTGACGGGGTGGCGTCCATCGCTCTTTCTTCAACGCTCGGCATTGGTGTCGCCTTCTCGGCCATATCGGTTTTACTCGTCCAGGGATCCATCACTCTCCTTGCCTCCAAGCTTCTTTTCATGCAGAATCCCGCCGTTCTCGATGCCGTCACCGCTTCAGGGGGCCTCCTCATTGTGGGCATCGGCACCAATCTGCTTGACGTGACAAAAATCAGGATCGGGAACATGCTGCCCGCAATCTTCTTCGCCATCCTCTGGGCATTGCTTTAATCACAGGTAAATACGCGACAGCTGGTGTCATTACCGTCAAAAAACAGATTTAGGCGATGTATTTGACCAAGGTCGTTACGCCGTTTTATGAATTTTCAAATTGTTTTCCGCACCGAAAATCAATAATTTCCGCCAAGTTACATTGACAAGTGTTCTTGACTTTGCTGCATATAGCGAGTAATTTTTCATGCATGATGATGTTAACAAAAGGAGAATGATCATGAAGGTAATAGCATTAAATGGAAGCGCAAGGAAGAATGGCAACACAGCGATTCTGTTAAATCTGGTTCTGGATGAACTGAAGAAGGAACGCATCAAGACGAAATTGATTCAACTTGCGGGCAATTCAATAAACGGTTGCAGGGCCTGCTACAAGTGTTTCAAAAACAAGGACCGCCGCTGTGCTGTTAAAAAAGACATCCTCAATGACATACTGGCCGAGATGGAAGGGGCTGACGGTATCCTGCTGGGGTCGCCGACGTACTTCTCGGATGTTTCTTCCGGTATGAGAGCCTTTATCGAGCGCTGTGGTTTCGTGGCGCGCGCCAACGATTACATGTTCAAACGAAAGGTGGGAGCTTCAGTCGTTGCGGTCAGACGTGCGGGGGCCATTCCCGCATTCAATTCCATGAACCTTTTCCTGCATTATATGCAGATGGTCATGCCCGGATCGAGCTATTGGAGCATTGGAATGGGCAGAGATCCCGGTGAAGTACTGAAAGACGAGGAAGGCGTGCAAACGATGAAAACACTCGGTGAGAACATGGCATGGCTGCTGAAGAATCTCTACCCAGAAAAGCCTTAAATTCCTGACAGGTAAGGCAATTTTGCCGATTTCGATTGGCAATGAACAGACAAAATCTCTTGTTGACAAAATCTTTTTGACATTGAATAATATTTTTTCTCATTCGTAGACAGCAAAAAGATTATTAATTGAAACCAAATGGTACAAACGGGAACACAAGAGGCAAACGGAGAAGAAACATCGACCCATATACGACGAGAAACCGGTCTTTTCGCATCAAACATTTCTTTTAGTAATTAACGATATTCTTACAGGAGTATGTTTTCTAACATTCTATGCTGACAAGGGGATCTTCAGAAAAGAACAGGTATCGAGTAACTTCGGCGGCAGATGATTATCAAGGACATGTGACCTTCACTTGGCCGGATATGAGCAGCTATAAAGGTAAATGGGAAAACGATCTGCCGCATGGGCGGGGTGTCTTTATCTGGCCGGACGGCAGTCAATATGAAGGGAAATGGGACGCAGGGAAGGCAAACAAAGAGGAGGCCAGACGAAAAGCTGAGGAAGAGGCGCGCATCAAGGCCGAAGAGGAAACCAGAAAGAAAGCTGAGGAAGAAGCGCGCATCAGGGCTGAAGAGGAGGCCAGACGGAAAGCTGAGGAAGAGGCGCGCATCAGGGCCGAAGAGGAGATGAGAAAAAAGGCTGAAGAGGCCAGATTAAAAGAAGAATCAAAACCGAAAGCAAAAGAAAAAGCGCCGCAACCCGTTCAGGAAGTAATTCCGGGGCATGCGTCAAAATCTTTGTCTGATGGAAGCAGTTATCTGGGTGAATTACAAGACGGCTTGCCCCACGAGCAAGGGATGATGAACTACCCTGATGGAAGCAAATACGTCGGAGAATGGAAACTGGGAATGCGCGAGGGACATGGCATTTTTTCATTCCCCGACGGGTCGACATACATTGGCCAATGGAAGGAAGATAAGAAAGACAACCATGGAACGCTGACTATGGCAGACGGGAGAAAATATGTAGGCGACTGGAAGAACGACCTGTACGACGGCCAGGGAACCCTGTTACTGCCTGACAAAAGAAAGTATACGGGAGAGTTTAAAAACGGCATGTCCAATGGAAGCGGCATCATGGAATTTCCCAATGGCGACCGATACGAAGGCGGATTTAAAAACAACAAGTACCACGGTCAGGGAATATTAGTCATGACTGATGGCAGGAAATACAAGGGCCAGTTGCAAAACGGTCTGCCTCATGGCCAGGGGGTCATGATATTGGCCAACGGCAAAAGATACGTGGGTGAATTCAAGGAAGGTAAATTTATCAGCTAACCAGCAGAAGGTCATATGATGAACGATACATCTCTCATGCACAAGTCTTCTGAAGAATCATACGGACAGATATTTGTTGAATTCCATTTGGCAGAAACACCTCTGGAAGGCGAAGGAACGTGTTCCTATCAAGATGGATCAGGTTACAGCGGTTTCTTCAAAGCGGGTCTTTTTCATGGCAACGGGACGTTCATATGGCAAGACGGAGGCCGTTATGAAGGCCAATGGGATAGAGGCGTTCCTCATGGACTGGGAACGATGCTTTTGCCGGATGGATATCGGTACGAGGGTGAATGGCAAAATGGTGTTGCGGAAGGACAAGGCTCGGAAACACTGCCCGATGGCGGACGGTATGCGGGTCAATGGAAAAATGGTCTAAAGAATGGGCAAGGCGAAATAATCTTCGCTGACGGCAAAAAATACCAGGGAGAATGGAAAGACGGCATGCAGCATGGCAAAGGGGTTCTTTTCTTTACCGATGGTTCCAGGTATGAAGGAGGATGGGAGAAAAACAGCATAGTCGGCCGTGGTATGCTGATATTCTGGGACGGGAAAATATACGAAGGAGAGTGGACAGCAACCGGATTCAATGTTCTTAAGGTCGTATAAGCATGGATCTCTGAACATGCATAGGAATAGATTATCGCTCCGTCAAGAGTTCTTATAGGCCCAGCCATTTACTGAGATAACCGAACTTCCAGAATAAAATAAAGGCTGCTATCAGGATCACGACAAAGAGATACATCCCCCAGGGGCTTTTTTTATCTGCGAAGGGATCTGCCAATGGCCTTTCCGCACCTTCAGGAAGCCTCGCCACCGAAGTAAGCGACGTGCCAAAATTGATATTGATCTTTGCACGGGTGTTGACAGCCCATCCGTTTGCATCAAGGATGGGGCCGAGATTGCGCTGCCTGAGCTTGAACCACGCAATGAACATGGACGGACCGGAAACAAGCAAGAGAAGTCCCAGGATTGCAAGAGGCAACTGCCACCATGCCAGGCGCAAAAGACCCGTAACAATGGAGGCAACCGCCGTACCGATAGCACCGATAGCGAGACCTATGGCAGCGAATATTCCTGCAAATTTACCGACGTCAAAGGCTTTCTCCGCGGGAGGCTTTCCTTCTGCTGTTTTTGTTCCCGCCTGCATTGCGGCTGTCACCATTTTTTGTTCTGCCGCTTTCGAGCGGGCGGCAGCTATTTTTGTCAGTTGCTCGCTGATAAGTCTGCTCGCCTGTTTGTAAGGGGCCCAGAACGCCTGCCTGATGTTGATGGGGTGCTCGATAATCCGCACCACGGTTGCATCCCAGTCCTGTCCTTTCCTGTCGTAAAATACGCCGTTTCGCCCCACCATCAGCTGGTCTGAATCTCCGGCGGTAAAGGCGGCGGCAATGATGATTTTTTCAATCCCGCCGCGACGTGTGCAGTCGCAGTAGGCAAGATATACACGGCTTAAACCTGCTAAAACCGCATGTGTGTTGACGTCATCAACCTTGACGCATAAATCGCAGCTTCTGCCATCCAGATAAAGCGTTCCTGCCTGAAAGACCGCCTTTGACCTGCCTTCATAAAAGTCACGGAACGCCACAAAATTGTTGACGAGTATATGTAAGTATTTGCAATAACGGACAAGTTTATCAACGGAAGAAATCGCGTTGGCCTCCGGTTCCAATGCCTTGTCTTCGGCTATCAATCCATCGATGATGGTTTTGACGTCACTATTCAGTATTTCCCCGATACGTGGCAGGCCAAGCTTTTCAACGGACGTCTCGGGTTTTACGGAACACCAGGCTGCATAGGGTATAAAACCAGTATTTAAGGTGTCCCATTCGTCCTCCGTAATACTGTTCTTTTCACCCAGTACCGGCCTGATCACCTCCTCTCTCAGCCGTCCCATTACTCCCATCCATGCCGGGTTTATCCCCTCTGTGAGAGGCAACGGTCTGTCCCGCTCGGCAAGAGCAACGGGAAATGGCGCGAACGATTCGGTCGATGAAGAGAGATTCAGCAGAGCAAGTTTCTGATAATCCGTTTCGGAAGGATTGAGAGATACAGCCGAACGTTCATCAAATTCCGCAAGCCTGCAGCGGATAAAATAATCATTCACCTTGTCTCTGAGAGTATTCAGAATCTCGAAAGCTTCCCCGGTCTGATCGCCGAGAACAAGAATGTAAGGATCATTTTTAACCTTTTCCTGCCATTCGGAATAAGCCTGTGCCTGAGCAAAAAACAGATCGGACTTTTCCTGTGATACTCCGGGATTCCCGCTACGGTCCGTCTCGGCACCAAGGCAGTCCATGATATCCACCATTACCGAGCTGACGGCAGGATCATCTGTAACGAGAGCAGGCACGATACCGTCTCCATTGAATTTCATCTGGGCAAAGATTGTTTCCTCGTTCGTTGTATCTTCGGCTGTTATGACAGCGATATTTTCCTTGCCGAGATTTTTTAGAATATGACGCGCTGACATCAGCAGGCGTTTACCTTCTTCTGTTTCATCATCTATTGCGGAAAGGGGCAAGCCGTCTTTCCCGTTGATCAGGACTTCCGGGTCTTTAAGAACCGAGCCCGCCCATGTGACAGCATCAATAATTTCAGGAGCGCGTATATGGCCGTCATGGTCGGAATCAAGAAATTCGAGCGTTCTGGCATCGAACTCCACATTTTTCACCGGGCAGCTCAGGGCTACCCACAGTTTCTGATCCAGCTCGCTTAAAGCAAGGAGGTCAGCTCCGGTTTCGATGGAAACCTGATCAAAACCGCCTGCACGAAAGAAACGCCATTTACGGGTGGACATATTTTTTCTCCTATTTCAATTTAAAGTCAACACGGCTGTCTTTTTGCTTTTCTTTCTTTTCCGGCGCCAGATTTTTCGGTTCGACGATAAAGACCCTCTCGGGTTGAATTTGTCCAGATTTCAGGATCAGCGCTTTCACTGCCCTGGCTCTTTCCGATGCCAGCAATCTCAGGTCGTCTTCTCTCACCTGTTAGAAGCAAGTAAATAGAAAAGATATTGTGTCCAGGTGTTGCCTTGGTTGTCAGTTGTAAAGACTTGACCCCATTATTTCGATTTTTTGTTGTAGTTCTCTACTATCTTTTTACCTTGATATGTAAATCTCTCCTCATCATCTCGAATCTTATCCAATCCCGTAAGATTAAAAAAGTCATAGAAATTCATCATCCTATCGCTAAAACTTTCATAATCGAGAGTGCGTTGAAATTCTTCGAAAAAGTCTTTCAGCGCTTTTGTAATAATACATGAAGAGACGGCAGGATATGCTGCGACGCTATATCCTATTTCTTGCAATTGTTGTGGAGTAAGAATCGGCGTTTTAGCGCCTAAAATAATATTTGCCATCTGCGGGGCGTCAATTTCGCTGGTAATCTTGCGCATTTGCTCGACAGATTCAGGCGCTTCAACGAAAATTACGTCAGCGCCTGCTTCACGATATATATTGCCCCTGTCAATCGCCCCGTTAATGCCTTCAACAGCAATGGCATCGATCCTTGCCGCAATCACAAAATCCGGATCTTTACGCACATCAACGGCCGCTTTTAGTTTTGCAGCCATCTCTTCCGCGGGGATTACTTGTTTGCCAGCCGTGTGTCCGCAACGCTTTGGAGATACCTGATCTTCTATAAAAAGCCCTGCTGCCCCAGCTCTTTCAAATAGTTGAACGGTACGGACTACGTTCGTGACATTTCCATGACCTGTATCTCCATCGGCAAATACAGGTATGTCAACGGCATCTGCAATTTTTTCTGTCCAGTCTGTCAACTCCGTCAATGTGGCTAAATCTAAATCAGGTTTACCGAGTATATGAATTCCGGATGCACCACCTCTCGTAACGGCCTTAAAGCCAGCATTTTGTGCAATTATAGCAGTTAGAGCATCAGGAACCCCGGGCATTACAAGTATTTCATCATCTAATACATACTTTTTAAACAATGTTGTTTTTTTCATTCTTCCCTCCCATTGTGCATATTTTAGATTTTTCTGCTATCGTCCCCTCTTCAGAATGAGGTCGCCTCTGATGCGAAGAAGCTGTTCTGATTGAGAGTAATTTGATAGTACCTCCTAAACCGGATCAGAGTCAAATCATTAAGGGTGCTGTTTTCAACTGCCAAACTTCAATGCTCATCCCGCTATCCATTCTGAGGACTCGCGCCAATGAGAGCATTCGTCTCCTTCATAAACTCAATGATTGACTGATTTCGATAACCATGCGAGAGTACAAGCGGTAATGCTTGAAAAAATGAAGCACCGCCAGGAAACCAGGCGGTAAACAGAGAAAACAAACCTTATCCTGCGGTATGGGGAGAAACCGAGCTACTCAAATCAATTACATCAAGCCATTAAGATATATAATATGAAGAAATTCATGATTTTTTTCATAGCAGTTTTTGCAGGTATCGTTTCCGGCTGTGCGACCGGCGCGGTCTCTACCAAAATGGTTCCACTCGAGTACTCAATTCAAAAAAAACAGCCTTATGTAGTAGCGGTTCAAACGACTGGAGGCAAGGAAACCAATCCCGCCTGGGTGTCTCAGATATCCAGTGAATCCTTTAAGGAAGCATTAGTAGAATCTATAAACAAGTCCGGCGCTTTCAGTGCAATCGTACAAGCCGATCATGCGGACTACATGCTCGATGTAGATATTGTTGATCTTGACCAGCCGATATGGGGAGGGATTGACATGACCGTAACGATGACGGCAAAATGGAAGCTCACGAGCATGAAGGATAAAGCGGTCGTATTCCAGGAGAATATCACTAAACCTTATAAGGCCGCATTTGGAGATGCCTTAATCGCAGCTGAAAGACTGAGGCTGGCTAACGAGGGGACAGCACGTGAAAATATCAGAGAAGGCCTCAAAAAGATATCGGAACTGCCCCTGACTGCGGAATCGAAAGTCGCTTCCGCGACGCTACCTTCGACAGCGGTTTCTGTTTTGGAAAAGAAAAAAGAGGGAACGCCCACGACCACGGGGGTGGAACAAATCTCCGTAGAACAAAAGACAAAACCGGATGAAATTCCAAAGGTTATTCAGCGGAGCGGATACACATTGGAATATGAGCCGATGGTTGCAAGCCTGATGAAAGGCGACCTCAATTCTGCCTTAACGCACGCAGACACCATATATAAAAGATCACAGACAGCCAAAGGGCCCAAACAGAACAAGAATCTGGCCCTGCTGGAGCGAGGTAAGACGGCCTTGGCAGCAGGCAAGTACGATCAATGTATCGCCGATCTTCAGGAAGCCGAGAAAAGGTTTCTCACTATAGAGGGGACAATATCATTAACTGAGGGATTCGGTTCCATTCTGACTGATGATACAGCGATGGAATATGAAGCCGAAATGCACGAGAAATTGATGATCAGTCCATATTTAATACTTGCCTATATCGGCAAAGGGGATTTTGACGGGGCAAGAGTCGAGCGGAACCGGACCATCACCAAAATCAACCAATACATCCAGGAAAAGCCGGAAGAAAGGGCATATCTGGAAAACCCGTTTGCCCGCTATTTGACAGCTCTGATGTATGAAATGGAAGACAAGACAGATGATGCAAAAATAGAATACAGAAAACTGAAATGGGATCAGGAAACAGCAAGGATTGATAGTAAGAAGGGAAAAACAACCGATCTGGTAATTTTATTGGATGTTGGATTGGCCCCTCAGAAATACCAGAAAAAGTGGGGTCCTCAGAAGATCCCGACACCCCAGGGTTCCGTTTCACTGGGATTCGCCTACGCCGGATACGCACCGGTGCCTACCGAAGTCAAGATGAGCAACATTTATCTCAATGAAAAATCTGTCGGGGAGGCGAAACTCCTTTATGATCTGGAAAAAACGATCATAACACAGTATGACAAGAACAAGCCTGCCCTGAAAGCCAAGATCGCGGCCAGAATGACGACCAAGATTCTGGCGCAGGTTGGAGCAAAGATGGCGGCAAAAGAGGTTGCAAAAAATATTCCCTTCGCATCATTATTCGCAGATATTCTCGTAGATGCAGCGGCTCAGACATGGTTAGCCAACGAACAGGCGGATCTGCGGGGATGGCTGTCTCTGCCGAAACAGATAAAGTACCTCAGGGTTAACGGTCTTGAACCTGGTGAAAACACGATTAAGATAGATTACGGAAGCGGTGTGGAAACAAAAAAAATCAAGGTGGAAAAGGACAGGATAAATATCGTCTATTTTGCATATGCAAAATGAGGACATTACCAGGCTTTTCTCAAAATCAACACTTAAAGGAAGGCGCCATATGAAAGTAAAGACAATCGTGATCCTGCTTTTTATTATGACAGGCTGTATGATCTGCAGTTGTGCAACAACTGTCCGGCATGGTATTCAAAATGATGAAACGGTCACGGGATCGGATTGGTCGGCAAAGGATTTAAAAGAGGTTGCCGATTACATGGTAAATTCAATTACCAGATCGGCAAATTCGCCCGGATCAATATTGCGCCGGGGGAAACCAAGATGGATACTGGCAAAGGATTTGCGCAACGAGACGGATGAGCATGTAAATACCAGAACCATCATGGAAAAGATCAGGACAAGGTTAATTAATGATGGCATTGCCGGCTTTGTAGACGATCAGGCATTAAACGACATTTTAAACCAGTTGAAATTCCAACAGTCCGGCCTTTTTGACGACAAAACCGTCGCTCAGGTCGGAAAACTGGTTGGCGCTCAATATGTCCTGAGAGGTACGGTATCCAGTATTCGAAAAAGAACTGATCGCACAGACATTATTTATTACAATATTACCTTACAGGCGGTCGGTATTGAAACGGGAGAAATAATCTGGACAGATGAGAAAGAAGTCCAGAGGTTGACGCGTAAAGGACTGTTCCGATAAATTATGATGAACCCCAAAAGACCTTCTGGTAATCGCAGGATGCTTTTAAGGATTCGTAGGTCTTTTAAGTAAATCCCGTAGTCTTGATATCATTTTTCATTTCTGTTGTTTCCGAACAGGGATAATTGTCCCTATGCTTTCAGGCGTTGTTCCCCAAGGCGCATGGGCAGAATGACCGCAAGGATACAGAGAAGCACAACAAGAGAAAACGAACCGGTCAGCCATACCCACTGAAGCGGCGTAAGACTCGCGCCCCGGATGCCCGCCATGAAGACCGAGTAGACGGGACCCGCCTCGAGAATGATGATGATCCCGATAAAACCGGCGCACAGGATCATAAAGAGGAGGCCGCCGAAGCTGGTTACGGATTGAGCCGGGTTTTCCGACTTGAAGTCCGGATAGGCTGCGCCGAACCCCACCCCCATGGCAACGATCCCCGGCACCATGAAAAAAATTGTCGTCACGGACAGCCACATCATAAACGGTGTGACATGAAGCAGGATATTGGACAAAACAATAAGGGTTTCAGCAAGAACAAGAAGGGGAATATAATAGACGAAAAACTTGATCCAGAGAAACTTTCTGATTTCTATGGGTGATGATTTCACGATCCAGAAGGCGTCTCCCTCAATACTCACGGCAGGATAGACAAACCGTGCCGCAACCGCCGTCAGGACGAACGCAGCCAGTCCCATGTTCAGAAAAGAAAAGAGGTTCTGAAGATAGATGGTCCTGATGGGAGACTTTGCCAGCGGTAAAACCGAGAAATTATAGAGATAGACAACGATCAAGGCGATAATCAGAAAAACCTGCGGCCACTGGGTCTGATCCCTGAAGAACGTCCGGACTTCTTTCACCGCAAATGCTCTCACCGGACCGGAAAGAAAGCCAAGGATTAAGGCTGATCCCCTGCCCCTCTGGTTGCGCGCCGGGAAGAGGCGCTCCAGTGTGGTCTGTGCATTTGAATATCCTGAAAAATAAAAGCGTCCCGACACCCACGCCATGGCAAAAATCAATGTGACGGTAAAACTCCAGGTCAGTGCGAGATCAAAGAGTGCGCTCCCCACAACGCCTGTGAGGGCGGCCTGAATGCTGTCGAAAACCCACGTCGTCGGGAGAAAGGGAGAACCCGGCGTTTCCAGTGATTTGAAATAGAGTACCAGGGAAGCGAAGGTGTCCGGATTGACGAGCCGTTCGGGTCGCATTAACCGGAAAGTGACAATCAGGATCAGAAACAGCGCCAGACCAAGGAAAACAAAGACCGTCCTCAGCCGGCCGGCGGGAAGAACGATAGCAATCAATACGACGGCAAGGGCGCTGATTCCCGATGCGATCATGCAAAGGGGCAAAATGGTCATACCCACCGTTGCATAGAAAAAAAAGCCTGCCCCATAGACAATCCCGTAAGAAAGAAACACCGGCAGGCTATACACGATGACCATCCAGGAACTGTCGATGGTGCTTTCAATCCAGCGGGCAAGGAAGACCTTCTCCTTTGCTACCGGCATGGAATGGACAAGCACCAGGTCCCTGCTGATATAGAGTTTCGTCAGAGACGTGACAATGCTGCTGAAAATCAGCAGGGCGAATAACGTCAGAAGCACCATGGACATGAGTTTTCGGGCCAGGATATCCCCGAAACCCTCAACTCCCTGGAAGTAGATGAGAACGCGGTAAAAGACGGCGAAGATGCCGACCCAGAAAGCAAGACCGACCGCTCCAAACAAAACAGCCTTTATTCTCCGGTTCTCTGCGCTTTTTGAAGAACGACCGTTTTTGAAAGACCAGAAACGGGGCTTCAGCAACGTCAGGATTTCCGTCATAAAGCGATCTGTTCCTCCGTCAGTTTTAAAAATGCCTCTTCAAGGGCCGCTTCCTGAACGCCGGCAACCCGTTTCAGGTCTCCTGAGGTTCCGGTCGCAATCAGAGCCCCCCGATGAATGACTCCGATGCGGTCACAAATGTCTTCGGCAATTTCCAGGGTATGGGTTGACATGAAGATCGTGGTTCCTCTGTCGGCCAGATCCCGGAGCAGATCCTTCACCATCCTTATCGCCGCCGGATCAAGTCCCACCATGGGTTCGTCCACGATAATGACGGCTGGCTCATGAAGAAGGGCTGCGGAAATAATGAGACGCTGCTTCATGCCGTGAGAATACGATTCGATGAGTCCATGTGACCAGTCGGAGAGACCGAATTTTTTCAACAAACCCTGAGATTTTTCCAGAAAAGAATGGTTATCGACGCCGTACAGGTCCGCTGAAAACCTCATAAACTCCATGCCCGTCAGCTTTTCATAGAGGAATGGCCTATCCGGTATAAATCCGATTTTCTTCTTTACGCCTTCAGGATCATCGGTCATATTGATCCCGCCAATCACGACGGAGCCTTCCGTTGGCGAGAGGACCCCACCCATCATCCTGATCGTCGTCGTTTTTCCGGCCCCGTTCGGTCCGATGAAACCGAATATCTCTCCTTTTACCACACGAAGATTGATGCAATCAACAGCGAGAACCTTCCCGTAGCGTTTTGTCAGATTTATCAATTCAATCATTCGATAACCATCATCTTGATCTTTCCAGTATTTTAAGCTGCACCTTTCCTATAACCGCCATCAGATCGATCTGCCGATCCGCCTCTCCGCGAACAAAGCGAATGTGTGTCACATCGGCAGGCATCTGTCCCATAACGGCATCCGCCGTAACCCACGTTCCCAGAAACAAGACATTCCAGGCGTGATAGTAAAACCTCCCTCTCTGATAGACAAGACCCGCTTCCACCTGGGCGGGAATACCCGCGGCGCGAGCCATTGCCGCCAGCAACACGGCATGTTCATTACAATCACCCACCAGGTTATTCAAGGTCTCGAGGGCATTCGGAACGGACAATACCGGCCTTTTTTCGACATGTTTATAAATCCATGCGACGAGCTTCGACGCCCTCACGGCAAGAGGATCATCAGGGGAAATGATTTCCTGCACCTTCGCCTGAATCTTCGGATGATCGGATTGAATAAAGGGACCCGGCTTCAGAAAGTCACTATTAGCGGCAACATTTATTTCCCTGAGGGGCCTTGTGGGAATTGTTTCTTTTTGAATATACAATATATTATTTTGAAAGATTTGTCTGTCTCCGTTCAAATTGAGGATATCTTTCTCAACACCGGAGATCTTTATCCTGAGAAATGTCAACGCAGACGGATCGTCGATCACCGCATTTGACGGAACGGACGCCATTTCCGTCAAATCGGTGCTCGATGAAAGAGCAAAATCACTCAACGCTTCGTGTTTTGCCACTCTCTCCAGAGTGATTCCCAGAATGCCCTTTTCTTTCAGGATATCGCCGTCTTCTCCGACCCAGGCGAACTGTTTCGCCCCCATAAAATCAACGGACACCTTCCGGGCTTTCTGTTCCCGACCCATCATCGTCACCGTCTCATCACCCAGAACGGTTACCTTGACGGATCGCTGTGCCATGGCCGCCGGATCAAAGACATGAAATATCCTGCTGTCACCCGCTTTGAGCGTCCCGATCCCCGACGCTTCGAGAATGCCGTTTGCCAGACGGGGTGTCTCTTTGAGGGAGACGACGGTCTTCTTCTCGGAACCCGGCATCTCGGTATAGAGTGTTACCTGTTTGCCGTCTACAACACCCTTTACCTGAAACCGAAAAAGGCTTGAGCGCAGGTCGAAATCAAAGGAAGACAGCGTCATATCGGGTTTCAGGTTCCCCTCCGTTTTGAACGTCATCCCCTGTACGATCCCCATCGTGTTGATCCGCATAAAAACGGACTCTGCGAGACGATACCCTTTATCTGTTCTGAAAAAACGCCTGTGGGCATACCCGATTTTTCGCCCGTTCTGGGAAATATTCATCCAGGATTCTTTGTCCTGAAATGTCTGAGATCCCGTAGAAACGAGACCGTCTCTCGAAACTCCGAAGGGATTCCTTTCACGATCAAAAATATCAAGTCGAAAGGCAAGCAGCAGGACAAAGACGATGACCGAGATCCCGCCTGCAATCCAGTGCCATTTTATTTTTGAACCAGCCATTATCAATCACCTGAGTGATTATATGTAAAGTCAAACATTGTGTCAATCGACGTCCCTGCTTCACATAAAAATCGCCCCTTGTCACGAATTTTAATTTCTGGTAGCCTGCCTCAAAATATAAGGCGTTTTCGACAGGGAAAGGCGGTGTCAGATGGAAAAAGACCAATCGATCAAACGGGCGAAAGAAGTACTGAAAATTGAAGCGGAAAGTATCTCGTGCCTGATTGATAAGGTAGGTGCAAGTTTTGCAGAAGCTGTTGACATCATTTATAAATCGAAAGGACGTGTCATCGTTACAGGCATCGGCAAGTCCGGACTGATCGGGAAAAAAATCGTCGCCACGCTGACCAGCACAGGCACGCAGGCCATGTTCCTCCATCCTGTCGAAGGCATGCACGGAGACCTGGGAATCGTAACGAAGGATGATGTTCTTCTCGCCATCTCAAACAGCGGAGAGACGGATGAACTCAACATGATTATCGAGAGCGTTCGTGCTATCGGCGCCCGTCTCATCGCCTTTACCGGCAACCTGTCGTCCACCCTTGCGACCTCCAGCGACATCGTGATTGACGTCGGCGTCGAAAGAGAGGCCTGCCCTTTCGGCCTGGCTCCAACATCGAGTTCCACTGCCGCCCTGGCGATGGGAGACGCGCTGGCCGTTGCCCTCATTGAAAAAAGAAATTTCAATGAGAAGGATTTTTATAAGCTGCATCCCGGAGGAAGCCTGGGACCGCGCCTCAGGGCAAAGGTCAGGGATGTCATGATCAAAGGCGCGCAGATACCGAAAGTCTATTCCGGGGTGCAGGTCATGAAGGCCATAGAGGAAATGGACAAAAAGAACAAGGGGTTTGTACTGGTTACAGACAGCAAAAACCACCTGATCGGGATATTGACCGACGGGGATGTACGTCGACTTATCAGGAAAGGCGAAGATTTCAGGGACAAGGCAACTGATGATCTCATGACCCCATCCCCGAAAACCATCGATGAACATGCATCGCTTGCCCGGACGATAGAATATATGCAGAGGGAGGAAATCACCACCCTTGTCGTCGTGAACGGTAAAAACCTGCTTCGGGGCTACATCCATCTTCACGACATCCTCGGCAGGGGCGGAACCCTGAAGATTTCTCTAAACCTTTAATAATAAAGGAAACACCCCCTGTAAAGAGATTTCAAATGAACAAACTGCTTCTGCTTGAGCGTGAACTGAATTTCCTGGGACTTCTGGAAAAAGCGAGGGAAATCTATCATGAACTGGGAGCAGGTGCGTCGTTGTCTTATATCAAGTCCAGTTACCATCTGCTAAGTAAAGTGTATCATCCCGATTTAAATCCACAAAATCAGGAAAAAGCGAAGCGGTTACAGCAAAGGCTGAATCAGGCAAGCAATCTCATCAACCAGACCAGCGATGCAGACTTGCTCAATATCCTCAGGAAAGGCATGCCCGAAGAGGCGAGCAAAAAAAAGAAAATCCTGGTTGTGGAAGACGAGTTCGGCATGCAGGAAACGCTGCGTGATGTTTTTATGATGGAAGGATATGACGTGCGCGTGGCAATTGATGGCGAGGACGGCTATCAATCTTTTCTGGAGTTCAATCCCGATTTGGTCTTTACCGATGTGGTCATGCCGAAAATGAGCGGGCTGGAGTTAGTCAAAAAAATACGCAAGGTGAATCCCAGAGTTAAAGTTATATTTATCAGTGGATTTTTTGGTTTGAAAAACCTGAAGCGCGATCTGAATGAAGATGTGTTCAAACATGGCTATCACTGTCTGCCCAAACCGTTCAAGATCAGCGCCATGCTGGAGATTGTGGATAACTATCTGAATAATCAGAGCGGGGTGAACCTGTATGCCTGATCATTGCGGTCCAAATCGGCCTGTGACACCTGCCTGAAATGGATTCCAATCACCCCTTCCCGCAGCCCATCGGCTGGAGACAAGGCATTTTTCTTATGAAACCCATCGTATCCCTTGTAAAATATACCGGAAAACCCATGCCCAATCAAAGGTATCCCTCGGACTGAAGAATCTCAAAGGATGCCTGAACACATCTTCAAAAAAACGCTGTCATCACACAAACCTGGGACTGGAATACTGTTTTACCTTC
This sequence comes from uncultured Syntrophaceae bacterium, assembly GCA_964541605.1. GTDB lineage: Bacteria > Desulfobacterota > Syntrophia > Syntrophales > UBA2185 > CAZIQY01. The sequence goes on from CAZIQY010000012.1 coordinate 35,501, forward strand.
ATCGCCGACCATATAAAGCCCGCCCTGACGATCGTGGACGGCATCTATGCCTTGGAACGGGGCGCCCTTCACTTCGGAAACGCCTTCCGCAAAGACGTCATCGTCGCGTCACGCGATATCCTGGCCGCCGACCTGGTTGCGGCAAAGACCATGGGCTTCGATCCGCAGGATATAATCCACTTTGCTGAATACGGGAAGCGGCACGGCAAACCCCTGAGCCTGAGCGAATACGACATCAGGGGGGACGCCCTCGAAACGCACATCAAGCCCCTCAAATGAGACTGGGGATGGACGGAGGACAACACCGGCCCCTCCATCTTCGGGAAATTCGGTGTTTCGGGAGCCGCAGTGCCGAAATACGATGAAACCCTCTGTTCCGGGTGCTCCCTCTTCGCCAACATGGTCAACATCCTGGTGCTGTCCGCGTTTAAAGGCCGGCCCCTCCCCAAGGTCGAGATCTTAAACGGCAAGAAGATGCAGGCGCGGCTCGGCTACGATAAAACCGTTCTCATCGGCGACTGCATCACCAGGGCAAACAGGGAAAATGCGAATATCCGGCAGGCCATAAAAGTCGGAGGATGCCCGCCCGAACCGCAGGATGTGATCGCGGCACTGAAAGAGGCGGGGCTGGACATTCATGAACAGACATACTGGGGTTATCTGAAACAACAGGGGGAAAAGTACGACCACAAGGACGGATATTCCCGGGATTTCTATCAATGAAAGGGGCTAACCTTAAATGGCTAACCCCTTGATTTCATTGGTAGGCGGTACTGGATTTGAACCAGTGACTTCTACCGTGTGAAGGTAGCACTCTCCCACTGAGTTAACCGCCCAATGAGGGGTACCTATAACCCAAAGGAAATCCCTTTTCAAGAGAAAAAATCCGGGTTACAATTATAGCAAACTTGTAAAAAGTCAAAATTCCTGTCACTCCTTAGAAGAATGGAGCCCAGAGCTTTTGAATAGTACTGGATTCCCGCTTTCGCGGGAATGACATTTTAAAGGTTTCAACCTAAACCGTTCGAGCCATGAAGAAAAAAATGGTCACAGCCATTCTGCTGGTCATCATCATTATTGCCGCCTACCTGATCTACGCCATCGTAAAAATTCGTTTTGCACCTTCCATAATGACGCCCGGGCCGGAAAAAGCCATGAGCGGCGACTCCCGGCAGTTGTACGGTCATGTGGAACACTTGAGTGTCCGTATCGGTTCGAGGAGCATATATGAATACAGCAAACTCGAGGAAACGAAACGTTACGTTGTCTCCTGTCTCGAGAGCTTCGGATACACCCCCGCGCTTCAAAAATATTCCCATGACGGACAGGTGTTCAGCAATATCATCGTTTCGATAGAAGGGAAAACCCGCCCCGATGAAATCGTTATCATCGGAGCCCACTATGACACGGTCTTCGGAACCCCCGGCGCCGATGACAATGCCAGCGCTGTCGCGATGCTCCTTGAAATGAGCCGGATACTGAAAGGTTTCTCTCCCGGCAGAACCATCAGGCTGGTCTTTTTTGTACTCGAAGAACCTCCCTCATTTATGACGGAACACATGGGGAGTTATGTTTATGCAAAGGAAGCAAAAGCGAAGAATGAAAATATCAAAGCCATGATCTGTCTGGAGATGCTCGGATACTACTTTGATAAAAAAGGCGGGCAGACGTTTCCCCTTCCCCTGATGAACCTGTTGTTTTCAACGACGCCTGATTTTATCGCCGTTGTGGGAAACCTGAAATCACGGAGCCTGGTGAATACGGTCAGATCCTCTCTGACGCGCAGTTCCGGCATCCCCGTGGAGACTCTTTCAACCGTCAGTTTCGTTCCCGGCGTTGACTTCTCCGATCACCGGTCGTTCTGGAAAATGGGGTACCCGGCCGTGATGATTACCGACACGGCCTTTTATCGAAATCCGAACTATCACACGGAACGGGATACCATCCACACACTCGATTTCAACAGGATGACGGAGCTTTTGAAGGGGCTGCTACAGATTGCCCGCGATATTTCCATCTCTCCATCGTGATCAAGGCGAAAAAAAGCGTTGCCGGTTTTTTGAAAACCCGACAACGCCCATTATATTTTTTCATGCCCGTTATCAATCAGTAGTCATAATCACCCATGTCAGGCGGCATGCCGCCGGGCATGGCCGGCGCCGTTTTCTTCTTGGGTTTTTCAGCGACCATCGCTTCCGTGGTCAAAAGCAGAGAAGCAACGGACGCGGCATTCTGAAGAGCGAAACGCGCGACTTTCGTCGGATCGATGACACCGGCTTTTGTCATATTCATATACTCGCCTTCATCGGCATTGAATCCATAGTCGCCCTTCCCTTTTTTCACCTTCTCCACCACAATCGACCCTTCATAACCCGCATTAACGGCAATCTGTCTTGTCGGCTCTTCAAGTGCGCGTTTGACGATATTCAACCCGTACTTTTCATCATCGGAAATCTTCACCTTATCAAGAGCTTCGAGGCTCCGCAGATAGGCAACGCCTCCTCCCGGCACAATGCCTTCCTCGACAGCCGCCCTCGTGGCATTCAGTGCATCTTCGACGCGCGCTTTTTTCTCTTTCATTTCAAATTCTGTGGCCGCTCCCACTTTGATCACCGCGACGCCACCCACCAGCTTCGCCAGACGTTCCTGCAGTTTCTCCCTGTCATAATTGGAAGTCGTCTCTTCAATCTGAGCCCGTATCTGTTTGACACGGCCCTCCATATCGGCTTTCTTGCCGCCGCCATCCACAATGGTCGTGTTATCCTTATCAACAGTCAGACGCTTGCAGGTTCCGAGATCTCCGATACCCACATTTTCCAGTTTCAGACCCATATCTTCCGAAATAAGCTTTCCGCCCGTGAGCACGGCGATATCTTCCAGCATGGCCTTTCTCCTGTCGCCAAAACCCGGCGCCTTGACGGCCACACACTTCAGAGTGCCCCGAATCTTGTTAACAACCAGCGTTGCCAGAGCCTCACCTTCGATATCCTCGGCAATAATCATAAAGGGTCTTCCCATCTTGGCAATCTGCTCGAGGATCGGTATCATGTCTTTCATGACGCTGATCTTTTTCTCACAAAGCAGGATATACGGATCTTCCAGACGAACTTCCATTTTCTCCGGATCGGTAGCAAAATAGGGAGAAATATAACCCCGGTCGAATTGCATTCCTTCGACGATGTCCAGAGTGGTCTCCATCCCTTTGGCATCTTCAACGGTGATAACCCCCTCTTTCCCCACTTTCTCCATGGCCTCTGATATGATTTCTCCGATCGTCGTATCATTGTTGGCAGAAATAGTGCCGACCTGTGTGATCTCTTTTTTATCCTTTATCGGTTTGGAGATTTTCTTCAACTCATCGACAACGATCTGCACCGCTTTATCAATCCCCCGCTTGAGCGACATGGGATTCATCCCCGCGGCCACCAGCTTTGATCCTTCCCGGTAGATGGCCTCAGCCAGTATTGTCGCCGTTGTGGTACCGTCACCTGCCACATCCGATGTTTTCGACGCCACTTCCTTGACCATCTGGGCGCCCATATTCTCAAATTTATCCTCTAACTCTATTTCCTTTGCAACCGTCACCCCGTCTTTGGTAATCGTGGGAGCACCCCATGATTTTGCAATCACGACATTGCGGCCTTTCGGCCCAAGGGTCACCTTTACAGCACCTGCAAGGGTGGCAACACCCTTCATAATCTTGTCACGGGCAACTGCATCATATTTTATTTCTTTTGCCGCCATGGATATAACCTCCTTTCACTCATTATAAAACACAGAATATCTCGTCTTCCTTCATGATGACGTGATCTTCACCATCGATCTTGATTTCTGTGCCGGCATATTTCCCGAACAAAATCCTGTCTCCTTTCTTGACTTCCATTTCAATTCGATTGCCGTCACTGTCCCTCCTGCCTGGACCGACTGCAACCACCTTTCCCTCCTGCGGTTTCTCCTTGGCCGTATCAGGAATAATAATGCCTCCGAATGTTTTTTCCTCCGCCTTAACATGTGAAACCAGCACATAATCCCTCAATGGTTTGAATTTCATATATTTTTTACCTCCCGACTTATAAAAATTTGTTTGATCGTTTTGATTGCTGAGTGAAACTCAAAGGCTGCTGCGAAATGACCTTATAACCGTTTTTTTGTAAGTTTACATATAAATAGTCACGAAATTTCAATTGTCAAGAGCGCAACATTTTACTCTTCATGAAACTTGTTGATTTCATATTCATCGGCGGCTATCATAATCATATATCTACTTATAAAATTTGAGGACGGGGATCCCATCACAAGGCATGAAAAACAAGGTCGTTCATCCGAAAGACGCCGCAACTGTCATTCTCCTCAGGAAATCGAGAGAGCCGGACAAAGGCAATTTTGAGGTTCTTCTGGTTTTAAGGAACCTTAAAAGCAGGTTTGTTCCCGGTTCCTACGTCTTTCCCGGCGGATGCCTTGACGAGGAAGACGCTGCGCCGGGAATGGAAGACTTTTTCACCGGCGTGGATCGAAAAAAAGCCCAGGCCTTGTTTCCGGACATGTCCTCACCGGATAAAGCACCAGGAATATGGGTGACGGGAATCAGGGAAACCTTTGAGGAAGTCGGCCTGTTGATGGCTTATCAAAGAGACAACGCCCTCGTTGCCATCGATTCTGATCATCTTCTAGAGAAATTCCATTCTTACCGGCAGCGCCTCCAAAAAGGAGCAATCTCGCTGAAAGCTATCCTCCTCAATGAAAGGCTGACACTGGCCACCGACCGGCTCCACTATTTTTCCCACTGGATTACCCCTGAATTGCTGCCTCTTCGCTACGATGTGAGGTTTTTCATTGCCGAAGCGCCTCCGAACCAGACGGCCATTCATGACGGAACTGAATTAACAGGCCATACGTGGATCACACCGCAGCAGGCCCTCGAAGGATTTAAACACAAGCGTCTCGATATGGTTGTTCCCACATTGGTTACTATTGAAGAACTGGCAGGTTATAAAACCATTGACGATGCGATTGAATCCACCAGAAGGAAGGAAATTCGTCCCATTCTCACCGTCATGGTAGAGGAAGAGAATGGCATTGTCGAATATATGAGCGATGGACGGGTATTCAAACATATGCCGCCTTCGATCCCCACTTCTTCCTTCTGAACTTGACATAAACCAATTTTTCCTATATAAGAGCGGCCCTGTAAGAAAAACCGTTTGTCATAACCATCGCTTCAGTATCCCGGAACACGGTGAAAATCCGTGGCGGTCCCGCCGCTGTAATCGGGTACACAGGCTGCAAAACCGGCAGGAAGTCACTGTCAGGGAACACCCTGATGGGAAGACCGCAGCCCGTTGAACGATCCGAAAGCCAGAAGACCTGCTGAAGTGGATATGATTCTGGAATCTGATGGTAAAGGGTTCCTGTGGACAGTTGCTGTCCACGGGAACCCTTTTTTTATTGGAAACCATCACTGCTTCCTTACGGAGGAATCATGAAAGCTGTCGTCGTTGAAGAAGTCGGATCCTTTACGATCAAGGACATCGATATCCCAAAACCGGGCCCGGGCGATGTTCTGTTGCGAGTAAATGTAACCGGCCTTTGCCGGACCGATCTGAAACTGATACGAGCCGGTCATCGGGATCTTATGCTTCCCCGTGTTCCCGGTGAAGAGGTGGTGGGAACCATCTGTGAATTGGGGAAAAGCGTATCTGAATTTTCCTTGGGGCAGCGTGTGTACGTTTATCCCGGCACGAGCTGCGGCCGTTGCCGACATTGCAGGGCCGGCGCCGAAAATTTGTGCGGGGATATGAAGATTATGGGATTTCACCGTCATGGAGGGTTTGCAGAATATGTTCTGGCGCCTGTAAAAAGCCTCATCCCCCTTTCGGACTCCATGGCGGACGAGGAGGCGATTTTTGCCGAACCTCTCTCATGCTGTTTAAACGCCCTCGAACTGGCGAACCTGAGAAAGGGGGAGAGCATCGGAATCTGGGGGGCAGGTCCGGCAGGAGCGCTTCTCTGTCGGGCTTCCAGCGCCCTGGAAGCCCAACCCTATGTCATAGAGACGGATGAAAGGCGCTTACCCCCTTTGCGCGGATACTCAAAACCGCCGGAGATGACATTTGATGTCTGCATCGTTGCGGTGGGATCTGAAGACGCATACCGTCAGGCCCTTTCCCACCTGAATATGCGAGGGAGACTTGTCATATTTTCAGGGCTTTCACCGGACAAGTCCGGCATCATGATCGATTTCAATCAGTTTCATTATTGTGAGCAGACGATTACTGGCGCGTACGGATGCGCTTATCGTCATGGCAGGGCGGCGCTGGATTATATCGGAAGCGGGGAAATAGACGTTCGCGATCTTGTTTCTCACAGGATGCCTCTAAAAGATCTCGAACATGCCCTGAGACGCGTTGAAAAACGTAACTGTATGAAGATACTCCTCTATCCCTGAACACACGGCAATTACTACTTTCATAATAGTCGCAGCAAGGAGTGGATATGGCAGACGCAGCAAAAATCAAGGATTTCGGCATGAAGATTCAAAGACTGATCGAAGGGAAAAATCTATCGAAAGATGAAACCTATGGAATGTTCAGAGAAATTCTTCTGAACGAACAACCCGACCTGCAACAGGGTGCATTTCTGGCCGCTTTGGTAGCCAAGGGTGAAACGGTGGATGAAATCGCCGGTGCCTGGGCGGCCATCGATGAAATCGACACGATCCACTCGGCGTCCGATCTTCCAGGCTCCCTGTTTGAAAATTCCGGTACGGGAATGGACGCCTTAAAAACCTTTAATGTCAGCAGCGCCGCCGCCATTGTCGCCGCCGCTTGCGGCATCAACATGGTCCGCCACGGAGCGCGGGCCATTACATCTCTTTGCGGAACCGTGGATATTATGGAAGCTGTCGGCATAGACGTCGACTGTGACGTCGCTGTTGTAGAAAGCAGTTTAAGGCGGGCGGGCATCGGTCTTTTCAACGGCATGAGCCCGAAAGTGCATCCCGGAGCCCTCGGTCGCATTCTCAGTCAGATACGATTCGGCTCAACGTTGAACATTGCCGCATCCCTCGCCAATCCGTGCAGGCCCACTTACGGTCTTCGCGGCGTTTACACGGAAAAACTGGTGCGAAAAGCCGCAGAGGTTATGCAATCCATCGGCTATGAAAAGGGGATGGTGGTGTATGGGAAGGACGACAAGTCCGGTCAAGGGATGGATGAACTGTCTCTGTCAGGCGGAACAATCGTACACGAATTCACCCGGAATGGGTCCAATGAATACACTCTCTATCCGGAAGACGCGGGCTTGACGCAATCGTCTTTTGAAGAGGTAGCCGCAATCGGCAATCCTGCAAAAGAGGCGGTGCGCTTTATACAGGTGCTCTCCGGAAAAAAGCATGAGGCCTGCATTGATTTCACATGCCTGAACGCCGGCGCCATTCTCCATACCGCAGGCAAATGCGACAGCATCAGGAAAGGCGTGGAAATGAGCCGTGAAGTGATCGAGAGCAACCGCGCCATCGAAAAGCTGAGGCAGTGGGCGTCATGTCAGGACTCATCGGGGGGCAAGGGACTTCACAGGCTCGAATCGCTGCTGGAAATAACGGCACCCTTATAGGAAAATAACCCTTGACTTTCCTTGATGTTCCTAATATAGGTGCTTCGTGCCCTTCATCTGTGTTGGTCAATAGGGTATACTAGTTGGATATAGACATTTTGAAGTGCAAAGGTTGGCCGCCATGTTCTTTAGAGTCTTGGCGGTTTTTTTCTTTCTGTCAGCGTGTTAATCCGACTATGAGAAAATTTGAGAAAGGGGGATGCGAGCGATGTCAGAAGGTAAAGTAAAATGGTTTAATGAACATAAGGGCTTCGGGTTCATCGAAAAAGATGAAGGTGGCGACGTGTTCGTTCATTACAGCGCCATTCAGGCCGGCGGCTTCAAGACGTTATACGAGGGGCAGCGTGTCAGTTTCGACGTTGCGCAGGGCAAGAAAGGCCCGGCGGCTGAAAACGTCAAACCCATATAAGTTCGTCTGAGAAATAGAAGGGGCAGTCCATTAAACGAAAAGCGTTGTGGAATGCCTCTTTCTTTTTTAAGTAATTTTGTGTAACGATTCAAAGAAAGGTTAACCCAGGTATCGAAGAATGGCCAAATCAAAATATTCCTTCGAGAAACGTCAGCGAGAAAAAGCACGTCAGAAGAAGCAGGAAGATAAAGCGGCCCGCCGTAAAGAAGCCAGACTGCCGAAGACCGATTCAGAACCGGAGATTCAAAGTGAAGATCCGGGCACATCCGGTATAAATGCTGATTCTCAGCCTTCCCCCGCAGAAGAGAATCCTGCGGACCGGGAGGAGAAGAAGCCCTCAGTAGGCGTCTCGGCCCAAATTTCTTGACACAAAAAGTGGTTCTCCTGTACTGCGTTGATATCGGTGCATTCCAACAATACATGAGGAGTGAACTTGATGAAGGATCATAAAAAAGATGAAGCCGAAGGCGTATTTCTTCCTCGGCAAGACAGCGGTCGCCGATTTCCGGCCCATTGTCCGGGAGGTCATGGCGGCCTGTCCCACGATCCGCCATTGGGTGCAGTTTCAGAAAGAAGTCGATCTGATCATGGAAGGCGCCGTGGGAATAACGGAATTTATCAAGGATATCAAGAAGGTTTATCTCATGAGCCTTATCACGGGCCGGGCAAAGAAGGCCCGGCGACTCGTCGGAAAACGGGATGCCTGCCTGATCATCTTTACAACCGGCTCGACGGGGTCGCCGAAACCGGCGCTTTTGTGCCACGAGAATATCCTGATCCAGAATATCGGCCTTTCCGCAGGATTTGAGCTCGATACATTCGACAGGATGCTGATCAATCTTCCCCCCTCCCATGTGGGCTGTACGACGGAACAACTGGGAACCATCATTTTCGGCGGCGGTGTGGCGGTGATCCTCCATGTCTTCGACGCGAAGCTCTCCCTTGAGGCCATTGAGACGCACAAGGTAACCGTCATCGGCCAGATCCCGGCATTGTTCAACATGGAATGGCGTCTTTCTGATTATAACCGTTACGACCTTTCCAGCCTCCGCTTCGTCATTTACGGCGGTCAGGCCGTTTCCAGAGAGTTCCTGGTGAAGATGAGAAAGATGGCGCCGCGGATCGGCACGGGCCTCGGCCTTACGGAAACGACGGGATTCTGCACCTACACGAATGTGGATGCCGATGTGGATGAGCTTGCTTCCGGTATCGGCTATGACTCACCCCTTTGTCCCATCACCATCCGAGACGTTATGAAGCCGGATGGTACGGCAGGCAAGCAGATGCCGAAAGGCGAAATCGGAGAGATATGCTTTTCCGGCCTCCAGATTTTTTTAGGCTATCTGGACGATCCGGAAAACACGGCCAGGACGGTGTCAAAAGACGGCGTCTGTTATACGGGCGACCTCGGTTACTACGATGAACAGGGCCTCCATTTCGTCGGCCGGGCCAAGCTCGTCATCAAGTCGAAGGGGTACCAGGTCTATCCGGACGATGTTGAAAACCATATCCACGAAAAACTCAGGGACAGAGCCGCCATGGTGGCCGTCGTCGGCGTGGAACATGAGATATACAGCGAGGATATCATGGCTTTTGTGGAATGCATGGAAGGTCAGACCATTACGCCTGAAGAGGTCATCGCGGCCTGTAAAGACATCTCTGCTTACTCCCGGCCCTCCCACGTGGAAATTCTCAAAGCCGGCGAGATACCTCTCAACCGTGTCGCCAAGACGGACTACCTGACCCTTAAAGAAAATGCCGCAGGCATTGTGAAAGAATTGCGCGCCCAGGGAAAGTGGGATTAAGAACCTGTTTCGCCGATTTTACATTCTACAATGGCTTCCGTCGTCTTCTTAAGCCGCAGGGCAAGGGTTTTTAAAATTAACTGAAAATATTGTGAAAGCTTGTTGTATTCGTTATCCAGGAAAGTGCGATAATAATACCGACGGTCGTATCACCCACCGCACGTGCCGTGGCCGTTCTTGGAACATGGGCAATAAAAGCCATCTCACCGAAGATATCTCCCGGTTTTAGAACTTCAATGACGATTTTTTTTCCTTCAACCTTCTTGGACAGCTCAACGGTGCCGGAATCGATGACGTATATCCAATCACCCGAACTCCCTTCGTCAAAGATAATCTGTCCATCCCGAAAGTTTTCTTCGGTTGCGATCTGAAACATATTTCATGCCTCCTGAGGGTTCCCCTATTATCTATTTGCATAAGTTTGTGTTGTGTCACTTCGACCGCAGGGCGAAATCTTTTTCAATCATACTGAAGATTTCTCGGTCACTCTGTTCCTTCGAAATGACATATTTTTTATACAGTTAGACATTTGTTATACATCAACTACCGAAAGACCTCAAGGAATATCGGACACGCAAGGTGACTGATGTTGCGGCGCAAGAAAGTCATGACAAGATAATCGATATTATGTCCCCCGAAAATCCATCTTGCAATCATTCGCTGTATAGACCACCGTTGCCTCATGGTGCAAGTAAAGTCATCCGCTCCTGTGAAAATGACGCCCGGACAATGTATCTGGCCAGGTTTTCCATGGCCATTTCATTATAGGGAGAGAGGCGGTTTCCGCAGAAGACGTGGAAGCCGGAATGTCGCTATTTTGAGAGCATGGCAATCATATCTTTTTTGCCTTTTCTGCGGTTTAGAAACTGTTGATGACTTGGATCATCTGCCGAAGCCGGCCGTAATCGCGCTTGTTGAATTCAAAGGCGATGCGCGGGTACTGCAGGTCTGATCCATCCTCCCGTTCTTCGGGTGTCGGCTCGATCCGCTGCACCCTCCCCTGGCAGATGATGTCTCGGAAATCTATGCTGAGCCCGTCGATCGCATGGTCGGAAGGAGCGAATTTCATCCGGATGACAAGGAGGTCTTTCACGAACCGCATGGAGTGGAAATTGCGGTAGAAGCGGGTGATGGTTCTGACTGCGGCGTCCACGTCATCTACAATCTCGAAGAGTTCGAGATCGTCCCGGGAAATGAACTTGTTTCTCAGCAGATGTTCGCGAGTGTTTTTATTCCAGGTTTTCCAGTAGGTCCCTCCCGGCCGGTCCATCAGAACAAGCGGCATGAGGCGGCTTTTCCCCGTCTGCATCAAAGTAATGGCTTCATAGCCTTCGTCCAGTGTGCCGAAGCCTCCGGGGAAAAGGACGATAGCATCGGAATGACGCAGAAACGTCAGTTTTCGAGTGAAGAAATATTTGAAGGTGATGAGCTTTTTGTCTTTTTGAATGACGGGATTGGCATTCTGTTCCCAGGGGAGACGGATATTAACGCCAAAACTTTTTTCACTGCCGGCGCCTTCATGACCAGCCTGCATGATGCCGGGGCCGGCGCCGGTGATGACCATCCAGCCCTCATCGGCAATGCGCCGGGAAAACTCTACCGCCTGCTGGTACTCAGGTTTGCTGGGTTGGGTCCGCGCGGACCCGAACAGAGTCACCTTGCGTGTATCGGCATGGGGGGCAAACAACTTGAAAGCGTAGCGCAGTTCCCGGATGGCCGTTTGAATGACGCGAACATCACCACGGGACTCCACATCGGTGAGGAGTTTAAGGGAATTTTCGATGATCTCGGCCACAAGAGCTGCGTTGTACCCGCCGCCTTGATGATCGATCAGTTCCTGAATCCGCTTCTTCAGTTCCGGATCCCCCGGGACTAGGGTTCTTTTTTCCATATCTTTACCTGAAGGATTGAACTGATAAGAATTTGCTTTCTGACGGTCAAATTGTAAGGCAAGATGATCTTGTATGTCAAAGGAAATTTGGCGGCAAAACGGAGGATGCTTAGCCGAAAATTGCGGAGTGTTTTTGCCACCTACGAAGCATTAGAATGAAAATATAATAAATAGTAACGTTTACTATTTGTACTCTTGCATGGTTCTCGAAATCAGTCAATCATTGAGTTCAAGGGCGGTGGTCTGTTCCACTACTAATATTGCTGATCTCGTAAAAAGTCAGATTTTGCCCCGGATTATCATGCCCACCTAACCGTCACAGGCACTAATCGTCCACATTGGCGGAAGACAATTTTAAAACATTTGGACAGAACTATGAAGAACGGTTCAAACGGTACTTCCTGGGATCAATGCCCAGTTTCTTGATCTTGTACTGAATGATTCTCTTTGTCGTTCCGAGGATTCTGGCTGCCTGGCTTTGATTGCCATGAGCCTCCTTCAGGGCTTGAATGATCAGAGAGCTTTCCTGTGACTCGAGTACCGCGTCGAACCTGCCGGACTCATTCCTCTCTCCGCCACGTCTGCTGATCTGAAGTGATGGCGGAAGATGGATGATTTCAATAGAATCACCCGCCGCCAGGAGAACGGCCCGTTCTATGCAATTTTCAAGTTCCCGAACGTTTCCGGGCCAGGGGTGAAAAAGGAAAGATTCAATGACAGCCGCCGAAATCCTCCTGACAGGTTTATGAAACTGTTTTGCATATTTGAGGACAAAATGATCGGCCAGCAGGATAATGTCGTTTCCCCGCTCTCTGAGGGGAGGCAGGTAAATGGGAAAAACATTGAGGCGATAATAGAGATCTGAACGAAATTTCCCTGCGGCAACATAATCCTCAAGATTGTGACAGGTTGAAGCAATGATGCGGGCGTTTGTTTTGATCAGGGCGGATGATCCCTGTGTCTGGAAATTTTTTTCCTGGAAAATCCTCAGCAGTTTCGCCTGGGCTTTTAAGGGCAGTTCAGATACCTCGTCAAGGAAAATGGAACCGTCATAAGCTTCTGTCACCGAATATGTAAAACTGTACCAAAAATGATAACGAAAAGTGTACCACC
>CAZIQY010000013.1:0-48220 GCA_964541605.1 uncultured Syntrophaceae bacterium
TCTATAGGATACGCCTTCTATTTTACTCCGTCCACAACTTTGGGTTATATCTCACAAGAAAAAAGACTTTGCCGTATCATGGGACACCGCAAAGCTCAGTAACGGTCCATACCAGATCCTTGGCTTCATGAACGTCCGCGTAGTGGGCGTCGGAGAGGAGATCACCATCGGTCGTCAGAACATTGTGGATGTCGTTGTAGAAAATGAGTAAAAAAGCTCGCTGTGCATCAAGAGATGCACAGCGATTGCAATTTACAGTTTTCTACAGTTTTCTTGTTTACGCAACTGATACCGTATCGATGAGTCATCTTACACGCGGACTTGTTATTCCCTTCAAATCTATTGTACCGAAGAGCATCTGAAAAACACCTACACACCGCATAACATATTATGCAATACCGGCAGGGCATTTCAAATTTCTTTTGAATCATGATTTTTCTCTCCGGATGGTTCGTGATTATGATATAAGACATTCATGAGTTGCTAAACGAGATTTCTATCCTTGTATGATAGGTGCGGCAAAGGTGAGTGAACAAAAATTAGACCATGATTCCTTTGTGATTGAACCTCTTTCTTTTAGAACCCTGCTGCCGGCTCTCAGGCTGGTTGATCGTGTTTTTGAAAGACGAGAACAAGGTCAGGAACGGGCGGACGTCTTTTTCACGGCGAGCCTCTTTGCAGGCGGAAGGTTTTACCTTCGGAAGAAGGGTTACCCGTCCGTGCAATACTGGGTGGCCAAAGACAAGGCGACGGGACAAATTTATGGTACCGTAGGCTTATACACAAGGACAGACGACCTCGACGCCTACTGGGGAGGCTGGATGTGCGTAGACCCGAAGGAAAGGGGGAAAGCCATCGGACATGAGCTTGCCTTTAAAGCCTTAAGTGAGGCTAGAACAAATGGTGACAGAAAATGCGTCCGACTTTACACATCGACGGATCCCGCAGAGTCGCGGGCGCAGGAAATGTACGACAGAATGGGCCTGCGGGTCTATAAAGAGGAAGCCGATCCTCTCACCGGTTATACCCGCCTCTACCGGCAGATGCCGTTAAAATAGGAAGACGCAGCCTTTAACACAGAGCAAGATAAGGATCGCGGCTTCGGATATACTCCCGGATTTCCTTGGCCAATGCGGTATGGAGAACGATTTTGTCATAATCGATGACCACATTGTTGAGGTACTGAAGGATCAGGGAATCTCCAACGCGGGACATCGGAAGGATCCCGGAAAAGAAAAAACCCATGGACTCAAACTCCTCAGTGAGCAAGTAGGTCATAGGGTCTTGCAGAGGAAGAAATAGCTGGATGGCCGCCACGTGCTTCAGGCAAAGGTCCCGCACGATTTTTTTCGTCTCCCGAAGGATATTCGCGCCATAGCGGAAAACATGAATCTCCGCACAATTTTCCGTCGTCATAAGCTCCGTGCCGATCACAGCGGTCTCGTTGGAAAAGGCCGTCTCCGGATTTTCGGGAGTTGAGAAACAGTGATCCCGGGCCGCGATGTGGTCGTAAAGTATTCTGATCATATCCAGGTGATGCGGCGGGGGATAGAGTTTGAGGGGCTCGGGTTTTGATAAATACTTGAAGCTCAGGGCCACACTAATGCGTTGCGGGTTCTCACCGGCTATGCCTTTGAACACCCACGTCTCCGGGCTGGATGCCAGAAGCAGTCCGCAGTCATGGATTCCAAATCCGCGAACCCCCCGCTGGGTAAATTCATGGTTGGTGACGGAATAGACGTAAATGCCGTCCAGCGTGTATATCTTCGGACAGTTAAAGAGAAAGTCGGACAATTTCACCATGCAGCCCTGTCCCCGGTACTCGCGATTGACAAAGATAAATGTCAATTCCGCGATACGATCCTTGGGAGAGGGATACATGAGAGCGGCATGCCCCATAAAGACATTTTCCCGGGTTATGGCCACGGCGGAAATCATCTGCTCGCTTTTGTTCAACTCAATAAGGCGGTCGGGATAGTAGATGTGATCGTCAAAAAAAGTGTATCCATGCGATTTGTAGGCGCATCTTGAGATTTCGATTGCCTCCGAATGATTCATGCGACGGACATCGTAGTCGATCTTTCCCTTGATCGGCTCTGCCGGCGCCACTTTTTCCTGCTTCATTTCTTCACCGGTTAAATATTCTTCGATGTTCTTCACGGGCAGATACTTGACAAGGTGGGTTTCCTTGCCATCCATGCCGAGGTTGTGGAAGGACACTTCGTCCATGGATTCACGCATGAGAAAAATCCCCATACCGGATGTGGAGATGCTCTCCAGATCGACGGCCGGCGTATATTCCGGCAATTGCTCCGGGTCGAAGGGAATGCCCTTTTCCCGGATGATGATCTTCATTCCCAGAGGAACCCGTTCACAGAGGATATCGATGGTGTCGTGTTCATCGTCCTCAAAGGCATGCTTCATCACATTGGTTACCGCCTCTTCCATCGCCAGGACGATTTTATAAAGATCATCCCCCTCAAATCCAAACATTCCGGCCGTTTCCTGGACAAAAAGCCGGGCGATCGGGAAATAAGGCAGTTTGCCGGGTATTGAAAGCTTCAGGACATCTTTTTTCTGTCGTGTCGTCATGAATTGATTTCTCCCTGTGATGTGCAAAGAAAGTGAGGATTTTTCTTTTAGCACACTTGTATGTGAAAGGCTACTGTCGGTGTTTGAAAAAGGGCGAATGATGGCAGAAAGACAGATATTTTCCCAATGTTACGGCGCCGGAATATGACCATGTTTCAGCATGTCAATATCCATTTGAATATTCCGCCCCTGAGTGGTTAGATAATTTCCTATCATGAATCCGTTGGCGCCGGCAAAAAACATCCATGACTGGTAATCCCGGAGAGTTACCTCCCTGCCGCCGCATATCATGATATCCTTCGCCGGGTTGATCAGCCTGAAGAGGGCGATGCACTTCAGTGCTTCCATGGGCGGGAGCAAAGGCATGTTCTCCATTCGCGTCCCCGGAATGGGGTTCAGGAAGTTAAGGGGTATCCCGTCCACGTTGAGGTTCCTGAGGGTGAAGGCGAGTTCCAGTCGCTGCTCCCAGCTTTCACCAAGCCCCAGTATCCCTCCCGAGCAGACCCTCATGCCGGACGCCCCGGCGCATTTCACCGTCTGAATGTCTTCATCATAGGAGTGGGTGGTACACACCCTATCGAAATAGCTCCGGGCGGTCTCCAGATTATGATGGTATACGGTTATTCCACTCTTTCTCAAGCGGGCAGCTTCGGTTTCATCGAGCATGCCCAGGGAACCGCATACCGTGATATTCCCTTCCTGGGAAATGGTTTCCGCAGCACCGCAGATGGTGTCCATGTCATCATCTGTGAGCATGAAGCCGCTTGTAACCATGGAGAACCTCGTCGCCCCCGCTTTCTTCATGCTAAGGGCGCGACTGACAATTTCTTCCTTCTCCAGAAGGGGATATATGTCGATCTTTGTGGCATGGTGCGAGGATTGTGCACAGAACGCACAATCCTCGGTACACAGCCCCGACTTGGCGTTGACGATGGAACAGATGATCAACTCATCCTTATAGTGCTTCCTGACTCTGTGGGCACAGTACAGAACATCGATGGTGTCTTCTTCCGGAAAATGAGCAAGTTTGCGTGCGTCCTCGAAAGACAGGGCATGTTCGCCCTCACGCGTAATCTTTTCGGCTACCATGGCGACATCCGCGTTGGTCATATTTCCTCCTCTGCCGGCGGTTATTCTTATCCGGTGGCCGGCAACCACAGTGGCCATACCAGAGAAGAACATATATGTCAACCTCAAACATAAATATGGTTGACATATATGGGGATCGATGGTATGAGCCGACCCATGTCAACGAAAAGCCAACTCCTGTCATACCTGAAAGAAGAAAAAGGGACCTGGGTCTCCGGCGAGCTTCTGGGGCGCCGGTTAACGATTTCCCGGACGGCCATATGGAAACACATCTGCGTGCTGAAGGAAGAGGGGTACATTATCGAATCATCACGCAAAAAGGGATACATCCTGCGGAAGAGTCCCGATTCTCTCCTGGAAAGTGAGATTAAGGAAGGTCTTAAGACCTGCGTATTCGGGAAAAGCGGTATTTTCCATTTCAACGATACGGATTCCACCAACATCAGAGCCGAGCATCTTGCGAACGAAGGGTCGCCTGAAGGCGCCGTCATTGTCGCGGAATGCCAGATGAAAGGAAAAGGGAGGAGGGGGAGGATATGGTTTTCACCGGAGGGAGAAGGAATCTACGCTTCCGTTATTTTACGGCCGCAGATCTCACCGAACGAGGCGCCGAAACTTACCCTGATGGCTTCCGTGGCGGCGGCCGAAACCATCCTTTCTTATGCACCTGTCGATGTCGGCATCAAATGGCCAAATGACATCCTCATCAGGGGAAGAAAGGTGGCAGGGATATTGACGGAAATCAACGCCGAAATGGACAGGATCCATCATGTTATCATCGGCATAGGTCTAAATGTGAACACTTCATCCGAAAATTTCCCTCCCGACATCAGAGACAATGCCACCTCTCTTTTTATAGAAACGGGGAAGATTCTTCCGAGGGCGTGTATCCTGCGAACCTTCCTGGAGTTGCTGGAAAAGCAATACGAGACCTTCAAGAAACAAGGTTTCGATCCCGTCATGGACCGTTGGAAACAACTTACTGAGATAATCGGAAAGCGGATCAGTGTCGATGTAATCGATACCAAATACACAGGTCTCGTTCATGATATCAGTGAGGACGGCTTTTTGATCCTCGAGGATCAGGAGGGGAGGCTCAGGAGGATAATTTCCGGCGACGTTACCTTGATCGGTCAGTGAAAAGGGGCAGAGAAGAAATGAAAACATCAGGGCAACAGTATGAAAACCTGGCAGAGGACGACAGGAAATACCTCTGGCATCCCTTCACCCAGATGCGCGGCTATGTAGAGGAAAAACCGCTGATTATCGAGCAGGGGGAAGGATGCATCCTGACAGATATCGAGAGAAATCATTATATAGACGGCGTTTCTTCGCTCTGGACCAATGTTCACGGACACAGAAAAGAGGCTCTGGATCGCGCCCTCATAGACCAGGTGGGGAAGATAGCTCACTCCACATTGCTGGGACTTTCCGGCATTCCCGCAATCAGGCTGGCGAAAAACCTTGTTGAAATTGCCCCAGAAGGCTTGACGAGGGTTTTCTATTCCAACAGCGGCTCCACGGCAGTTGAAATAGCTTTGAAGATGGCCTTCCAGTACCACCGGCAAGCCCCGGGAGGAGATCCGAACAAGAAAAAATTTATCCACCTGTCCAACGGCTATCATGGGGATACAATAGGTTCCGTAAGCGTCGGAGGGATAGATCTCTTTCACGCCATGTACAAAGACCTTCTGTTCAAAACCATCAAGGTGGAATCTCCCTACTGCTACCGTTGCGCTTTCGGGAAGTCATATCCCGCCTGTCATATGGAATGTCTGAGGAAGATGGAGGAGGCCATGGCAAACCATCACCACGAGGCCGCCGCTCTGATCATCGAACCCATCGTCCAGGGAGCCGGAGGAATGCTCATCCAGCCGCCGGGATATTTGAAGGGAGCAAGAGAACTCTGCACACGCTTTGGTGTCTTTATGATCGTAGACGAAGTTGCCGTCGGATTCGGAAGAACCGGAAAGATGTTTGCCTGTGAGCACGAGGGAGTCGCGCCGGATATCATGGCTGTCGCCAAAGGGATTACGGGAGGGTACCTGCCGCTTGCTGCCACTCTTGCCAGTGAGGAGATCTATGAAGGTTTTTTAGGAGAGTTCGAGGAGTTCAAAACGTTTTTCCACGGACATACCTATACGGGAAACGCACTGGCTTGTGCGGTCGCCATCGCCAATCTGGAGGTCTTTAAAAAGGAACGCACTATCGAAAAGCTCCAGGCGAAAATTGCCCACCTCACGAAAAAGTTGCAACCGTTTACAGCGCTCACCCACGTCGGCGACGTGCGCCAATGCGGGTTCATGGTGGGCATCGAACTTGTGGCGGACAGGGAAACGAAGGAACCTTTCCTGCCTGAGAATCGCACCGGTCACCGGGTCATCATGGAGGCGCGAACAAGAGGGGTCATCATCCGTCCTCTGGGCGACGTCATCGTCCTGATGCCCCCCCTCGGCATCTCCTTCCCGGAAATTGACCGGCTTTGTGACGCAACCTACGAGTCGATCCGGACCGTCACCGGGGGTAAGATTTCACGCTGACCCTTCGCGCTGTTCAGGGGTTCGGCTCACGGGATGACAGCACTGTATGCCTGCTTATGAAATTATGTAACAGGGAACATAACCGATCCATCAATAAAGTAAAAAAAGACACCTGGGTGGGTGTCTTTCACTTCAAGCCTGACGACGGTATCTACCGGGATCATTTTCCCGGGTATCCCGTCGTCCCGGGAAGCTTGATCATCCACGCATTCCTCACGGCAGGCGGGGAAGCCGGCATCGCGGGAGGCAGTTTTACGATAGAGAACTTCAGGTTCCGGGAATTTCTCCTCCCCGGGTGCCATTCCTTTCGAATGGAACTCCGGGGGGACGCGTTGCACTGTTCCATCAGCCGGGATAATAAAAGGCTCGTAACGGGGGTATTGAAAAGATGAAGGAGACGTTTCCGGGAAGCCGCGTCCTGATTCTGGGAGGGTCCTGCGAGATTGCCCTCACCTTGGTACTATACCTGATAGAAGCATCTTTGTTACCGATTCTCACCTACAGGAATGAGAGAGGACTCCGGTCGATACGGGAAGCCCTGATGCCCTTTGCAGGGAGATACGAGACCCACCATCTGAACTTTGGAGACCGCGCATCGCTGGATACACTCTTCAGGAGTATCGATGACGATCTCGACTTTCTCATCGATTTCGTTCAGGAAGACTATGAGAGTTTCATTGCGTCGGCAGATGAGGAGAGGATCTGCCGCTTCTTCGCGGACAACGTCTCATTCCGGGCGGAAATCCTGAAGCGGGCCGGCCGGGCGATGCTGAAGAAAAGAAGGGGTCGACTCATCTATATTTCTTCATCAGCGGCGGAGAGGCCCAATCCGGGGCAAGGATTCTATGCGGCGGCGAAACTCGCATCGGAGGCGCTTTACCGCAATATGGGTCTGGAAATGGGAGAGCGCGGCATCACCACGGCAATCCTTCGTCCCGGCTACGTCGATGCTGGGCGTGGCGCAATATTCATGCGTAAACACGGTAGAGTGCTGCTGGAGATGATTCCGGTAAAAAGGGCGATAACACAAGAGGAGATAGCGCAAACCATCCTTTTTCTCCTTTCCGACAGCGCCATCGGCATCAACGCCACGGCGATTGTCCTGGACGGCGGGCTGACAGCCGGAAAATGAAAAGCGTAACAATGATAAACAGAAATCACAATATGCATTGAAATTCGACTATTTACGAGAACGTCAACGATCATAAAGGCAGGGAATTACATGGATATATTTGCGGAAATTGAAATAATACTTACGGAACTTCTTGACCTGGAAGAGAAGGAAATTACTCCGGATACGTACCTGATCCAGGATCTGGGCGCTGAATCGATTGATCTCCTGGAGCTGGCGGTGGCGATAAACAGCCGGTTCAGGGTTCCCGTGAAGGACGACGACATTTTTCTCACGCGCTTCAGACAGTATATGGCAGAGGCAGAGGAGCAGGGGACGGGCGCTGTTCCCTACATCGCGGAGAAATACCCGTTTCTCGCAAAAGACAGGATCGGGGAAATCGTTTCCCGAATGACGGAAGGCGGCCCCCAGCTCAAAATAAAAGACTTGGTGAACTATGTCATGTTTCAATCGAGGGGGGTGTGACATTTCTGCCATGACGCCTCTGGACAGACTGATCAACGCAAGAAGAAGCATCAGAAAATATAAACAGGCGCCGCCTCCGGAAGAGTGGCTGCAGGAAATGATCCGTACGGCCATGAGAGCGCCGTCCCCGTCTAACCACCAGCCGGTGAGGTTCGTCCGTCTCCGCTCTACAGAGGTAAAGGAGTGCCTTCATGAGGCCATGCTCTGTGGCCGGAAGAGACTGCTGCAAGCCGTCGTAGGCTCAGGCGGTCCCAAAAGACTGAAGAACTGGATCAATGCCTATTACCGCTTTTCAGCGTTCATGTTCGATGCCCCGGCGCTTTTCGTTGTGGGGACTTCGGCAGGGTCTCTCAGTCTTGCAGAACGGCTGCCCGGGGCAGGTTCACGTGGACGGGATGGAAGACACAGGGATCACGATATCGCCGTCGGCCTTGCCTTGATGGGCTATCTCCTGAAGGG
This sequence comes from uncultured Syntrophaceae bacterium, assembly GCA_964541605.1. Taxonomy (GTDB): domain Bacteria; phylum Desulfobacterota; class Syntrophia; order Syntrophales; family UBA2185; genus CAZIQY01. The sequence goes on from CAZIQY010000013.1 coordinate 8,278, forward strand.
AGAAGAACTGGGACTCGGTTCCTGTATCCTCACGGCGCCGCTCATTTTCATAGAGGAGCCGGAAAAGATTCTTCCGATAGAGAGGATAAAAATCAAGTGCTTCATCACAACGGGTTATCCTGATGAAGATCCGGCCCCCATCAGGCGGAAAGAGTTCGCTGAAATCTACAGGGAAGTCTGAATGAAACGAAGGGTTGCTATTACATCGGTGGGGGTCGTTTCCTCCCTTGGCCGCACCCCCGGCGAGATTATAAAATGCCTGAAAAAGAAGGCTGTCGCCTTTGAGAGACGGGTATCTGACGGAGAAGTTGTCACTGCTCCCGTTGGAAACTTTAATGTCCGGTCCTACACGGGATCATTCAAGGACAGCCGCTACCTGAACCGGGGAGCGCAATTTGCCGTCGCTTCCGCTCTTGATGCGGTGCGCAATTCGGGCCGCATGGGTGAACAGATGGCGGAAGCAGGTCTTTTTGTTGGTGCCGGTCCAAACCTGAATATCGGCGGCGAATTCCCGGATGTCAGTGGAGGAAACATTGACCGAACGGGCCTACAGGCCCTGTGGATTCTAAAGTTTCTGCCCAACACGGCCGCATCCGTCATCGCCAGGCTCATGGGAATCCACGGGGAAAACCTCACGGTCTCAACCGCCTGTTCAGCGTCTCTTCAGGCCATCGGGGAGGCTTTCCGAAAAATAAAGGGCGGGTATCTGAATTGCGCCCTGGCAGGGGGCGGGGATTCCCGGCTGAGTCCTGGCGGCATCCTCGCATACAGGAAGGCCAAGTCCCTGTGCATCAATGGCCACGATCCTGCAGAGGCAAGCAGACCTTTCGACTGCGGCCGCAACGGTTTCGTGCCGGGAGAGGGAGGGGCTTTCTTCCTGCTGGAGGAGTTCGAGGAAGCAAAGAAGCGGGGTGCGGAGATTCAAGCAGAGATATGCGGGTACGGGTGCTCACTCGATGCGTACAACATGACGGCACCCGACAGAAACGGACATAGGGGAAAGGCCGCCGTGACAGCGGCGCTGAGGGAGGCGGAAGTTTCTTCATCGCAGATCGACGCTGTATCCGCCCACGGCACCGGCACTATCCTCAACGATGAAAGGGAAGCCGATCTCATTTATGATCTCTACGGGAAAACGCGACCGCCGGTGATTGCCCTGAAGTCGTGGATCGGACATACATCTTCCGCATGCGGCGCCCTGGAACTTGCCGTTACACTCGTCTGTATGCGGGAAGGGTATCTTCCTGAGATCAGAAACCTGAATGAGCCCTGTCATGGGGAAGTCAATTTCGTCCGGAGCGGAATGCATTCTCCATTCGGCACGGCGGTCATCGAGAATTTCGGATTCGGCGGACAGAACAGCGCCCTTGTTGTAAAACGGATATAATGTATTGAGATCCCCGGGAACAGGATTTAAAGGAGCCGTGGCTGAAACGAAAATTGAAATTCATACAGGACTTGCCGGTTTCATCATGTTGGACGGCGTCCGTGAGGCAGGTGCAACGGAAATCACAGGTTTCCGTTCCTTCTCCGATGAACCCGTCTACCTTGGGCTGGAGGCGCTCGCCCAGTTGGGGGCTTTTCAAATCCGACGTTTTACCGGGTTTGACAGGCACATCTTTTTGCTGAAAATCGCCGACTGCCGACTTTCCACTGGAAAGTCTCTTAAGGGGAGATTCGTGCTGACCGGGAAACTCCTCAGCCGGAGCAACTCGGCTTTTTTTTGCCGGATGAAGGCGGAAAAGGGAAAAACACTTGTTATCGAAGGAGATTTTCTCTTTGCATCGGTTGACTATGATCAAAAATTTAAAAGGGAAACTCTGCGACGTCATTACGAGAGAATATTTACATGTTTGCTGAACGATATAAAACCCGGTTGACGCTCCAGCGGCAGGCGGGACTCTACCGCAACCCGCCGGAAGTGAGAAGACGGGACGGAAAGTACCTTCTCATGGGCACTGTGAGGGTTTTGAATTTTGCATCAAACGACTACCTGGGGCTCAGCACATCCGCGGAACTGGCGCGCATAACGGCCGGAAAGTTCCGGAAGTATGGAACATCATCTTCGTCATCCCGGCTGGTTTCGGGAAACTACTCTGTGATAAACCAGGCGGAAAAGGCGTACGCTGCGTATTTCGGCTACGACGACGCCGTCTTCTTCCCGAGCGGCTACCAGACAAACATGGCAGTTCTTTCCACCTTCCTCGAACAGGGGGATACGGTTATTTTTGACAAGCACATCCATGCAAGTAGCGTCAGGGGAATGATCATGAGCGGCGCCGGTTTCTATGGCTATAATCACAATTCTCTGTCCCACCTTGAAAGGCGGCTGGAGACATGCAGGCACAAACACGCCGCCGTGCTGACAGAGTCCCTGTTCAGCATGGACGGAGACCTTCTGGATGCGCCCGGCTTGCTCTGCCTGAAAGAACGCTACGGTTTTCTGATGATTGTTGACGAAGCCCATGCCTTTGGCGCGCTGGGAGACAGAGGGAGGGGAATTGCCGGCACGGTGGCGGATGTTGCCGTCGGCACCTTCGGAAAGGCTTTTGGATTTTTCGGCGCCTTTGTTCTCCTTCCCCATGGATTTAAAGAATACCTTTTCAACTTTGCGTCGCCCCTCATCTATACAACCACTCTCCCTGAGGCGCACGCCGCTACGGCCATCGAACTGCTGGACGTGATCGCCGCAAGCGAAGACAGGAGAATTCGCCTCAGAGAAATCAGTGCGTTTATGAAAGAGCGCCTGAAACGCGAAGGATTCCTCGTTTCAGGCGACGCCCACATTCTTGCCCTGGAGATCGGGGAAGAGACGAAAGCGGTGCAGGTATCCCGCCTCCTCCTGGAGAAAAACATCTTCGTCCTGCCGGCCCGGTACCCGACGGTGCCACGGAACCATGCCATACTGAGGATCGGGATCACGGCGCTTCACGAAGAAAAAGATATTGCCTCATTCATCGAACATCTGAAGGAGATTTATGGCTGTCTTGAATAGGAGTGCGGATATTCTTTTTGTCGTAGGTACCGATACGGGTGTGGGAAAGACGGTGCTCTCCCTTCTTTTGATACAATTCTTTTATGCAAGGGGCTATACACCTTTCTACCTGAAACCGGTACAAACAGGCTGTGAGGATCCATATGATACCGACAACGACGCCGGGTTCATCTACCGGCACGTAAAGCCTTTACGGAACAGGGCCCCCGCCGATTCGATCATTTACTGCTTTAGGAATCCGAAGGCGCCCATTTTTGCCGCCCGCGATGAGAAAAGGACAATTGATCTTTCGTTAATAGAACGCGCCGTTACGGAAAAAGCCGTGATGCATGCACCTCTTGTTATCGAGGGGGCGGGCGGTGTTCTTGTTCCCGTGACCGAAAATGCATGCATGGCTGACCTGATTTCGTTGATAAAGGGAAGTCCGATCATCGCCGCACGGGCCGGGTTAGGAACGATCAACCACACCCTGCTTACGATCGAAGCGCTGAAATTCAGAGGACTTCCTCCCGCAGGGATTGTCTTCATTGATTCGGGGGAAAACAGTACGCCGCGTGAAATGATCGACGAAAACAGATCGGCTATCGAAAAGGCCTCCGGTGTGCAGGTTGCCGGAGTCATTGGCAGAATCGACGATTTTTCGCAACCGCCACCGGATTGCTACGATCCATTGATACGGATATTCGACAAAATCTGACCCTTTACGAGTTTATCACTCATTATCTAATCAAATTTTTTCAACGTCCTGCGTTGTTGACAGGACCGCGCTGACCCTATATAAAAGATCAGTATCTTTACAAAATGCACCTGTGCAACACAGGCGGCTCGGATGCAGAAGAAAATACACGAATGAAGGAAGTATCTGTGCTCTACCAGCCCGAAGACCGGAAGATTTGCGAAGATCTGCTGTCGCCATCCCGATGGAAGGGAAGCAAAAAAAGGTCGCTCAATGATTTGGCAGTCCTCGTCGGAAAGAATTTTCTGGGGGCTCCTTACGCGGCGAACACCATCGAAATGGAAGGGGGAGAAACCCTGGTCGTCAATTTAAGGCAGTTCGATTGCTTTACCTTTGTTGAAAATTGCGTTGTCCTTGCCCGATTGATCAAGGCGGGCAAAACCTCCTTCGAGGACTACACGGCTCAACTGGAGAAAATTCGCTATCGCCGGGGCGAGTTGAGAGGGTATTCCTCCCGCCTCCACTATTTTTCCGACTGGCTGTACGACAACTGGGAAAAAGGGATGGTGAAAGATATCACCGAGGAAATCGGCGGAAAACCCGTTCTGAAAGAGATTCATTTTATGACGACACATCCGGGGAATTATCCCGCATTGAAAAACGAGGCATCATATCGGGAGATGCTGGATGTGGAGAAACGTCTATCGTCAAGTCCCCGGTATGGTGTGCCTAAGGCCGGGCTTGAACAGGTTGAAGGCAGGATCGAGAACGGGCATCTGATCGGCATTACAACCGATATGGAGGGATTGGATGTCACCCATGTCGGTTTCGCTGTATGGGTAAAAAATCATGTTCATCTGCTCCACGCGTCCGAGAAGAAGGGGAAGGTCGTCCTCTCGGAAAGCAGCATCGACTTTTGCCTCTCCGAAGTCAATACGCGATCGGGCATTGTAGTTGCACAGGTCATAGCCTGCCGAGCGGCATGACGGGGTAGGCCGAAACAATAGGAGGAACGGCCATGAGACGCTGGAACGGCTGGGGGGACGACACAGAAGGTTACGCGCTGCCCACGTCGGCGGTGAAATTCCTGCACAAGATGATCGGCCCGGGGAAGCCCCCTCATGACGCGGCCTTCGAGGACGTGCTCAGCCTGGTTCCGCCCTCACGGCTGCCGTCGCATCCGCTTGTCTTGACGGACCCGGAAGACCGCCTGCGGCATGCCCGAGGCCAGAGCCTTCCGGACTGGATCGCCCTCCGGAGCGGCCGGATCGACGCCTTCCCTGACGGGGTCGCCCGCCCGGTCACGGGTGAAGACGTCCGAAACCTGCTTGACTATGCCAGGCGTAACTGGGTGCGCCTGATCCCTTACGGCGGTGGAACCAGCGTGGTGGGGCACGTCAACCCGCTATCCGGTGGAGAGCCCGTCCTGACGGTGGACCTGTCGCGGATGAACCGCCTGCTGAAGTTCGACGAACAGAGCCACCAGGCCGTCTTTGCGGCGGGGGTGGCCGGACCGGACCTGGAGGCGCAGCTCCGGTCGCGAGGATTCACCCTCGGCCACTTTCCTCAATCCTTTGAATACTCCACCCTCGGCGGCTGGATCGCGACCCGCTCCAGCGGCCAGCAGTCCCTCGGTTATGGGCGGATCGAACGGCTCTTTGCCGGCGGCCGGATGGAGACCCCCTCGGGAACCCTGGAGCTTCCCCCGTTTCCGGCCTCCGCCGCGGGACCGGACCTCCGGGAGGCCGTACTGGGATCGGAGGGCCGCTTCGGCATCCTCACCGAGGCCGTCGTCCGGGTGACACCCCTTCCGCAGACGGAGGAATTCCATGCCCTGTTTTTCCCAGACTTCGAGGCGGGAGGCGACGCGGCCCGGCGGATGTTGTGGTCGGGGATCCCACTCTCGATGCTCCGGCTCAGCACCGCTCAAGAGACGGAGACGACCCTTGCTCTTGCGGGTCACGAATTCCTCATCAGCGCCCTGGAGCGGTTCCTTTCCATCCGGGGCATGGCAAAACACAAATGCATGCTCCTCTTTGCCGTTTCCGGCGGGAACAAAATCGTGAAGATGGTCCGGAATGAGGCCCTGGCGATCGCCTCCGACGGCGGCGGTGTCCCGGCGGGGAAAACCTTTGGCCGGGAATGGATCCGGAACCGGTTCCGGACGCCCTACTTTCGGAACACCTTCTGGGAGATGGGGTATGCCGTGGACACCCTGGAGACGGCTACCCAATGGTCGGCAATTCCCGGAATGATCCGGGAGATCGAGCGGGCTCTGGGTGAGGCCCTCGCCGGAACGGGGGAGAATGTCCATTTCTTCACCCACCTGTCCCACCTGTATCCCTGGGGCTCCAGCCTCTATACAACCTACCTGTTCCGGCTGGCGGAGGATCCGGAGGAAAGCCTTCACCGCTGGCGGAGGCTGAAGGACGGGGCCAGCAGGGCCATCGTAGCTCAGGGGGGAACCATCAGTCACCAGCACGGCGTGGGGGTGGATCACACCCCCTACCTGCCGGCTGAGAAGGGCGCTTTAGGCATGGCCGTCCTCGGCGACCTCTGCCGCCGGTTCGACCCCTCGGGGATCATGAACCCCGGGAAGCTGACCGGGTAACGAAGAAACGGGGCATCTCCCTGCGGGGGGAATCGTCCCGGAGGCCGGGCCGGGTGAAAAGGCTGGCAAGGAACGGAGAAATTAGACATGGAGGGGAAAACCGGAAGAGACAGGACCTGGTCGAAACTGGATCAGAACTGGGACCTGCTGATCGTGGGCGGCGGCATCACCGGCGCCGGGCTTCTCCGTGAGGCGGTCCGGCTGGGCCTGAAAGCCTTGCTTGTGGAGCAACGGGACTTCGCCTGGGGGACGTCGAGCCGCTCGTCCAAGCTCGTCCATGGCGGGCTCCGGTACTTGAAGGAAGGAGAACTGCTCCTGACCCGCGCCGCCGTCCAGGAGCGGGAAGAGCTCCTGGCGGAAGGCCCGGGCCTCATCGATCCCCTCGGCTTCCTCCTTTCCGTCTACAAGGGGGACTCGCCGGGGCGGCTCCTGTACGGGCTTGGCCTTTCCGTTTATGACCTCCTGGCCATGAGGTGGTCCCACACCTATCACCCGCCGGAAGCGTTCCAGATGCTGGCGCCCCACATCTCCCGGGAAGGGCTCCGGGGGGGATTCCGCTACGGCGACGCCCAGACGGACGACGCCCGCCTCGTTCTACGGGTTCTCCTCGAGGCTGTGGCGGCCGGGGGGGAGGCGATCAACTACGTGACCGCCGAGGAGCTTCTCTTCCGCGAGGACCCCGATTCGGGCGGGCGAATCGTCAACGGGGCCGTGCTGCGGGATCTCGTTGGAGACCGCCGCGCTGAGGTACAGGCCCGGGTCGTCGTGAACGCCACGGGCGCCTGGGCGAACGTCCTCCGCTCCCAGGTCCAGGCCCCGCCCCGGATGCGCCCCCTCCGGGGAAGCCATCTGATCTTTCACGCCTGGCGGCTCCCGGTTGCGCAGGCCCTCTGCTTCATTCACCCCGCCGACTCGCGGCCAGTCTTCATCTTTCCCTGGGAGGGAATCACCCTGGTGGGCACCACCGACGTGGATCATCTCGAGGATCTCCAGGAGGAACCCACCATCTCCCCCGACGAGACGGCCTACCTCCTGGCTGCCGTGGAAGCCCAGTTTCCCAGCCTGAACCTGAAACCGGAAGACGTCATTTCTTCCTTTGCCGGCGTCCGCCCCGTCATCGGCACGGGAAATGCGGATCCCTCCCAGGAATCCCGGGACCACGTCGTTTGGGAGGAGGAGGGGCTCCTGACGGTGACGGGAGGCAAACTCACCACGTTCCGCCTGATCGCCCGCGACGTGCTCACGGCGCTGCGTCTCCGCCTGCCGGAAGACGCCGCGCGCCGCCTGGGAGAGATTGGGGATGCACCGGCACTGGATCCCATCGCAGCGGATCTGCTGGAGGGGACAGGGCTCGAACAGGAAACGCAGAGACGGATCATCGGCCGCTATGGTGCCGCCGCCGCGGCGCTGGTCGCTGCAGCAACGCCGGAGGAACTGGAGACCGTCCCCGGGACGAAGACGCTGTGGGCGGAACTGCAGTGGGCGTGCCTGGCTGAGGGAGTCGTCCACCTGGACGACCTTCTGCTCCGGCGAGTTCGGATCGGTCTCCTCCTGCCGTATGGCGGGGCCGAACATTTGGAACGGATCCGCGGGATCTGCCGCGAAGAACTGGGGTGGGACGACGCCCGCTGCCGGAAAGAGGAACAGACCTACCTGGAGCTCTGGAGGCGCTGCTACAGCCTGCCGCCCCGGGATGAAATCCCGGACTGGAAACGGCTCCTGGGAAAGGCTCTCCGGGACCGTGACGAGCGGAGAAGGAAGAAGCGCCGGAAGCGGATCCGCCAGGCTGTCGTCGCCGGCCTTGTCGTCGGGGCAGTTGCCGGGCTCACGGCGTGCTACGTTGGCAGGCGGAAAAAGAGGGATGATGGGTAGGATTGAACTTCCGTTCTTGAAATGTTGCATCTCTAATTTTACTCATTCGTCCAACATTTCAATCACTAATTTGAAGCACTCTTACCAAAAACGGGGTAGATTTTTTATAAACAGGTTTTAAAAAAGCGTCGAGGTGAAATGAAGAAAATAGGTATTGCCTTGGGAGGCGGGGGCGCTAAAGGATTGGCCCATGTACTGATGTTTGAAGCCTTGGATGAGCTTAAACTTAAACCATCCTATGTTACCGGTACCAGTATCGGAGCTGTTGCAGGTGTTCTGTATTGTTCTGGATTGACTGCGAACGAGATGCTTCAGATGATCAGCAAGATCTGTATTGCGGAAAATGATACTATAAAGGATGTGATAACCAAGAAACATTTATTCAGGTGGCTGAATTTTATGGCCCCTCAGTTTGAAGGTACAGGCTTGCTAAAAGCTGAGAGTTTTATCAATTTCTTGTTCGAATCTATTGAGGCCAGAACTTTCGAGGAACTCATTATTCCCTTACGCGTCGTCGCTTCGGATTTTTGGACTCGGAAACAGGTGGTGCTGGACAGTGGTGAATTGGTACCTGCCATACAGGCAAGCATGTCGCTGCCGGGTGTGTTTACGCCTGTAACAATGGGAGAAAACGTGTTAATTGATGGTGGTGCTGTCAATCCAGTACCCTTTGATTTGTTGCCAAAGGAATGTGATATCACCATTGCGATTGATGTGATCGGAAGCCGCAATGCAGGTTCAGACCGCATGCCGTCCCTGCAGGAGGCCATTTTTAATACTTTCCAAATCATGGAAAAAAGCATCATACGCGAAAAATTAAGAACTACTTCTCCTGATATCTATATTGAAATCGACATTTCTAATGTTCGTGCATTTGAATTCTACAAGGCAGATCAAGTGTTTAAACAGGCTCAAAAAGCAAAAGCTCAGCTGAAGCGTAAATTAGAGATTCTATGTTAACTTTTACCGAAATTGGGATACTGCTCCCATTTCTTTGCTGTTCAGAGGTTCCCATACTCCACTGAAGAACAGTATTACATAATTTCAGTCCGAAATCTTTACTCACTAATACATGGCAATTGTGAGGACTTATTGATGGCGGCATTCTTCTGCACACTTCAGATTTTCATAGAAACATGGACAATAAAAAACTTGCATTTTCATAAAGGATCATTTAGTATTATAATACAGTTGATGTGCAGTACATGTTTTTTTACCAAATTACAAAAAAGTTGACCGCACAAGCCTCAGTAATGGAAAGTGCGGTTTTTTTGTTTGCACAAACAGACTGCCAGCCGAATAGTTCGGCAGAATTTAAAATGGTTCCCTAGAGGAGCACAATGCAAAGGAGTAGTAAAGATGTCAGAAGGAAAAGTTAAATGGTTTAATGATTCAAAAGGGTTTGGCTTTATCGAAGAGGATGGCGGTAAGGATGTTTTTGTGCATCATTCAGCCATCCAGGCAGATGGTTTCAAATCACTGGCCGAGGGTGATCGGGTAAGTTTTGATGTTGTTAAAGGTGCCAAAGGTCCGGCTGCGGAAAATGTCCGTAAGCTGTAAAATCTGAATTTCATTTTGCATTTAGAAGCTCCTCCCACAATGGGGGGAGCTTCTATTGTGTATAACCACTTGCCCTTACATCGTTCCTCCGGGTAGCCACTGCAAACCATGTGTGGCCGTTTTATCCTCCTGAAACACCTTGACAAAAATTATGGACATCGTTATCTTAAAATCAAGGAAAGAAGCCGTGATGACCATATTTGAGTCATGTCACTGGTGTAAAATTGAAAAAACTTATCGGGGTCTTGGTGTTGAAAGGCACCTTTGTGAAGCCCGAGAATTGAACTGAGATGACATAATAATCGAGTAAGCTGACTACAGCTTCGAGACAAGACGGCATTACGGCTATATTAAGCCCCTCGGAAGAACTAAAATCCGAATGAGGGGCTTTTGTTTATATGATGTTATTGGTAAACATCACCCCTCCAAAAAATGGATTGAGTTACGTCTATCTTCCTCTTCTACACAAAACATCAACCTCGACGAAAATGCAAGGGTTCAAGTCGCAATCGATGATGTTCTTTTCATCCATAATAGTGATATAAGAGAACTGTTTCGTATGGGGCTGCGGATATAAAAGGAGGAGGGTTTAGATGAAAACAGTGAAGCGTGTCACAAGAATAATGCTTCTGTTTATTTTTGGCATCTGTTTTTATTCCTGCATAGGCCCGGTTCCGGTTGATGTGGTAATGATAGACAATGAATTGTTTTTTTTGCTGGAGGAAGAGCATGAGATCAGCTCACTGAGAGTAATCGCTTCTATTGACAAAAAGAAGATGGGAACAGGTGAGTATATGTGGATGTGGGGTCTTGGCCACGACCTGACAACTAAGGTGGAAAAGCGGAAATATCCTAAGCTGCAACAGATAAAATATGGGCAGATATTTGAGGAGTTTCCTGTGGTGGAAGGACCCGTTCAATTGCAGAGGAATGTGGAATATTCAGTCTGGATCGACATGGGGAGTAAATTTGCAAGAGAAACATTTATTATCACAAATGACAACAAAGCGATTATGCCTAAGCCCGGGTTTGAACGCCAGAAGAACCGCACTTATTCAGTTTCGGTTGATAAGAATGGCAACAAAACACTTATCCTTGAGCCTGTTTTGCCGCAGAGGTAAAAGAGCTGGGGCACGGCGTTTTCACTTATACGCTTCTGGAAGGACTCGGCGGCAAGGCGGCAGGCAAAGGCGAGACGATGACCGTAAGAAAGCTGATGGGCTACGTGGAAGAGAATTTGCCGGAGATCACAAAAAAGTATAAACAGGAAGCTCGATATCCCGTGGTGAATTCACGGGGGGTTGATTTCCCGCTGGTTATAGCCAAGTAAACTACAGACGGAGGTTCTATGCGTAAAATCATATTTTTTCTGATGAGAAGCAAGAAAAGTAATTTTTGATATTTGACGAGAAATCACTTTTTCGTTTTTCTGTCGTTCCCACCCCCGACAAATACATTCGAGGGCAGGCGCTAATGGGAATCCATAAAAGGTTGAAAATACTAGATTACCGTTTACACGGGAATGACCATAGGTAACATTCAAGCTAAAATTCAAAAATCTCACTCAGAGAGGGATGAATGTCTAATAAATACGTTTATGAGTTTGGCGCAGGCTCGGCGTCCGGACGAATGCCGACCGGCCGCAGGATGCCGCTCAGGCAAGAGCCTTTGGTGCGGAGGGCATCGGCCTCACACGGACGGAACATATGTTCTTCGGACCGGAGCGCATCATGGCCATGCGGGAGATGATTATTGCCGAGAACGAAGCGGACCGGCGCAAAGCCATCATGAAACTCCTGCCGTTCCAGAGAGAGGATTTTACCGGCATCCTTGAGGCCATGCATGACCTGCCCGTGACCATCCGCCTCCTCGATCCCCCGTTGCATGAATTTGTGACCCTTGACGGGCAGCAGACGGAAGAGCTGGCCGAACAACTTGCTATCTCCGTTGAAAAGCTGAAATCCCGGATCGAGTCTCTCCATGAACTCAACCCGATGCTGGGCCACCGGGGATGCCGTCTGGGCATCGCCTATCCGGAACTGACGGAGATGCAGGCCCGGGCTATCTTCGAGGCCGCTGCGGAGCTGACCAAGAAGGGCGTCAAGGTTTACCCGGAAGTCATGGTGCCCCTGATAGGGACCGCCGCGGAGTTCAACCACCAGGAAGCTATTATTCGCCGCATGGCTGACGAGGTGATGAAAGAGAAGGGGATCACGTTCGATTATCTTGTCGGGACGATGATCGAAATCCCGCGTGCGGCGCTGACGGCCGACGAAATAGCAAAGACTGCCGAGTTCTTCTCCTTCGGGACGAACGACCTGACCCAGACCACGTTTGGTATTTCACGGGATGACATCGGAGGGTTTCTGCATGATCTCCTGGCTTCTGCTGGGTCCAAGGATGAGAAGCCAGACAGCCAAGCTGAAATCAGTTACAATTCCCGATTACTTTGACTACCGGTACAAAAGTTCATTTTCCAAGGTCATCAGGATTTTTCCGCCGGTATCATCATATTTGCCACTTTATGGTATATGGCGGCGATTGCCAAGGGTGCGCCCATCTGACATCCACGCTTGGTATACCTTACGCCTGGGGCGCCTTTCTGATCATTTTTATCACGATCCTTTATTCAGTTATGGGAGGCATGTACAGCGTTCTATGGACGGATGCCATGCAGGGTATTATCATGTTCTTTGTTGCCATTCTCATGGTTATGATTCCGGCCATGTACGTCGGTGGCTGGGGACCTCTCATGGACGGCATCGCCCATACAACACACCTGACGGCAAAGGGACAACCCATGGGAGACAGCCTCATGACTTTTTGCACGCTGGTGTCTTTTGCTTACATCACCAGTATCGGCTTTGCCGTCGGGATGAAACAGATTGCCGAACTCTATTATTTAATCCGGTTTTATTCCCTTGACAATGCAAAAAGTATGAAATTTGCGATGATTACCACACCCATTCTTTTAGGCATTTCTCTCGCTTGTGTCTTCGGATTGGGCGCCCTTGTCCATGGAATGACTACGGACACAGAAGCTGCCTATCTCGTCAAGCATACAGATCAGGTGGTTGGATTCATGCTGGCAAAATTTGGAAGTCCCTGGGTAACCGGAATCGTCATGGCTGGATCATTCGTAATGCCCGATAGAGTATGTTTGTTTAACCATTTCATGTTTTCGGAGGTGATTGTATGGGAGCACCGGTTTTGCATGCCAGAAAAGACTGGGAATGCCGCAAGAAGGAATATACGACAAGGATAGCCAGGGCCAAACCATTGACTGAAGGAGGCAACAGCAAGATTGTCGATCCCTCCCGCGCGGTGGCGCTCCTGGAGACAATCATCCGTCCGGGAGACCGTGTGGCCTTGGAAGGGAACAATCAGAAGCAGGCCGAGTTTCTGGCCGACTGCCTTTGCAAGGTCGATCCGTCAAAGGTCAACGGGCTGCACATGGTCCAGTCGGTCATCGCTCTATCTTCCCACTGTAAAATATTCGAGCGGGGGATCGCCACAAAGGTTGATTTCTCGTTCTCCGGCCCCCAGGCTGTCCAGGTAACACGACTGGTCAACGAGGGGAAGATGAAGATTGGAGAAATCCATACCTACCTCGAGCTTTTCGCCCGCTATTTCCTCGATCTCACACCTCAAGTTTCCCTGGTCGTCGGCGCTTTGGCGGACAAAAACGGCAACCTCTACACCGGCCCCAACACGGAGGATACGCCCGCCATCGTTGAGGCGACGCGGTTCAAGCAGGGCATCGTGTCAGCACAGGTGGAAAAGGTTGTGGGAAAGCTGCCCCGGATCGACATTCCGGGAGACTGGATCGACTTCGTCATCCCCACGGGGAAACCCTGCTACATCGAACCACTCTTTACACGTGACCCGGCCCAAATCAGGGACGTGCATGTCCTGACGGCCATGATGGTGATCAAAGGGATCTATGCCGAGTACGGACTGCGTTCCCTGAACCACGGAATAGGATACGCCACTGCTGCCATCGAACTGCTTCTTCCCACCTACGCCGAACGGCTCGGCCTTAAGGGCAAGATCTGCACCCACTGGGCTCTCAACCCTCATCCCACTATGATCCCGGCCATAGAAGCGGGATTTGTGGATTCAATCCATTCCTTTGGTTCCGAGGTGGGAACGGAGGATTATGTAGCGGCCCGGTCGGATATCTTCTTCGTGGGGCCTGATGGGAACCTCCGGTCGAACCGGGCCTTTTGCCAGGCTGCCGGACATTATGCCGTGGATGCCTTCGTAGGCTCCACACTCCAGATCGACCGGTACGGGAACAGCTCCACTGCCGTTGCTGACCGCATCGCCGGTTTCGGAGGGGCGCCCAACATGGGATGCGATTCGCCCGGACGCCGCCATTCGAGCGAGACATGGATCAAGGTGGGAGAGGAGAGCGGTATGCGTCAAAGCCTCATTGGTGATATGCAACGGGGCCGCAAGCTTGTCGTCCAGATATTGGAGACCCGGGGACCCAAGGGTATCCAATGCTTTTTGGACAAGCTCGACGCCTGGGAGCTAATGAAGCGTGCCGGCCTTAAAGTCCCGCCGGTTATGATCTACGGCGACGCAGTCACCCAAATTGTCTCCGAGAAAGGGATTGCCCATCTCCACAAGTGCGCCACACTCCAGGAGAGGGAGGCAGCCATAAAGGCCGTCGCCGGCGACACGGACCTTGGCAAGCAGGCTAAACCGAAGCAGACGGCGGATTTGAGGCGTCGGAGGATCGTTCAGACACCGGGGGACCTGTGTATCGACCCGGCGGAGGCGAGCACATCACTGCTCGCAGCCCGCTCTATGGACGATCTCGTAGCGTGGTCGGGTGGTCTTTACAAGGTGCCGGAACAATTCCGATAAGCAAGCAATTTTTTATTCAATATTCAAAATTCTCATTGTTACTGGTCAAATGAAAAGGTCCGGAAGAAGGAGACGAGTCTGGCTTTAGAAGGTATAAGTGTGGTTGATCTGAGCTAAGTTCTGGCAACGCCAACAAAGAATATGTTCCTGGCGGATCTCGGGGCCGGGGTAATTCATGTGGAACCACCCCAGGGAGATTTCTGCCCGTCATGCCACCAGAAACGGTTGATGGAATTCGGCGAGCGGCTGCGCTGTAATGTTCCCAAGAAGGTACCCCACAAGCCCTCCTTCTTCTGCATCCCGAGGATTCTCATTCGTTATTTTCATTAAACAGTTCTATCAATAATCCTCAATTCTATTGACTACTCACCGCTGAGCAGTAGGTGAAAGGTGAAATTATAATATTTTCAAGAAATTGAGTCGCAATGATCAGATGCAGATTATGACCTGTCTGAGAAGAAAAAAATCCGATAAAGGGCAGGAAATGTTCAACCTATTCCGGCCTGTCGAAATGATGGTAATCCTTCAGAGTCTTGAAATGTCCTCCCCACTGCCATCCCCGTTGCAGGAACTTCCTGACCAGAGGATGCGTTTCGGAAAGGGTTCCCTCCTTTTTTATGTCATAGATTGCGCCATCCGGTGAAATGCGTCCGTTTCCGTATATCACGGGATTTTGAAAAGGGTTGATATCGATGGCCCTGCCGAAGGCATGACGCGAAAGTCTGTCCGTCCCCAAGACAAGGCGGTAATTGAAGGCCGATGAGTTGTTTTCGGCCATGGACCGGTCGTCCGACCAGTCGTATCGAACAATGGGAATTGTTCTGGCGATGGGGAATCCAGTCGTTTCAATGAACTGGAATATTTCAATAACGTCCTTCTCGACCTCTTTTTGAACTACCAGTTGACCCTGATGGAGGAGACCATCGAAGGCCCGGTAACGGACGTGAATGAGAGAAAGTGCGTCGATGACATCCCGGGGGGCGGTTGTTCCGGCGACGGCTTCCTCAAAAGTCATCCGGCTGTCTGTTATGGGGGAAATCTTCATCAGGCGTCCATCACCCGTTGAACGGTTTCCGGATCGAGAGAGACTTCCCTGTAGATGTTTTCCATCGTTTCGGCGTCCAGCGTTGTAAAATCTTTTTCAACAGGTGTGATGACCAGCCCCGCCATGTCCACCAGACCCGGGGAAATCAGGATTCGCTTTCTGCACGACAGGTAATAGGCATCGGGGCGGTGTTTCCGGCGCGGAAAAATGACCAATCGCCAGGCGCTTCCACGATAGGAGCAGAAAAGATTCATCATCGGCTCGTCGGACGTCGGTATGGCAATTTTCAACCTGTCTATGATTGTCAGTAGAGCGGTCTCTATGCTGTCAATGTTTTTACCTTCAACGACAAGGACTTCGCGTCCGAGGTTCACTGTCCTGAAAAAGAAGATGCCATCCATGGACTTCACCGGTCGACGGTTATGGCTTTCGCAAAGGTCCTTTTCAACGGGCAACACACCCGTGGGAGCCGCCTGAAAGTGAAGATGATCAGGTGCGGACGCCCCGGCGCGGGGACCGTTGTAAAACACATCAAAATCCGGCGAAAGATCTTTTGCCAGATTTAACAGGAAAGGGATGGCCCCTGAAAGCGACTGAGGAATATGGTTGATGTGCGATAGTGTATAATGCTGTTTGACAATAGGGAAAGGATTGCAGAGAATCAGGAAGTTCTGCCGGTACAGAATGCCTTTTTGCGCCTCCGGCAGATTCTCCGCGCATAGAAAACATGGTCTTTGCTTGATGGATTGAGGATCGACAGGGGCTGCACTGCTGATGATCCTCGCGGGATTGAACTGCAGCTTTACTGAAAATCCGTTGCACTGGAGGTCGCGCACGCGGACGTGATCCAGAGCGGCAACGCCTTTTGAAAGCTCCGGCCACAGGCTTTTCTGCCGCGTGAGGAGGTCGAGACAAAGGCCGGAAAGCGCCGGTTTCGATTTTTCTCCGTTGAATGAGGCGAAGATTTTTCCTCGCATGTGATTTCCCCGGCTGACCGGTTTGAATCCTGTCAGCTACTTTCTCGAAGATGCGTCTCTGTTTATCCTCTGTCTGGCCATGATTTCGATCGTGCGAATTTTGTCCTTGAAGGCATCATTGCGGTTTTGCCTTTCGAGGGAAAGGGCGGCGTCCGTATTGCCTGTCCAGCGCCGGCACAGATAGAGGCTTTCATAAATACGACCGATACGATACTCCCGGGACAGCCGCAGGGCAAGGGCGTAATCCTCCCCGTAGCCCACGTTCAAAAAACCGATCCTCCGGACAAGGGCCGTGTCGAACGCCCTGGGCGCCCCAAGGCCGTTGACGCGCAGGGCGTTGTTGCGGCCGTTTGCATCCGTCCATTCCCGGTGATCGATCAGGCCGGGTGGAATTTCCTCAAGCGATTCGTTGACCAGGGTATAGGAACCGATCACCATGGCGTAATCGCCGCTCCGAAACGCCTCGACCATTTTTTGCAGCGTGTGCGGACTGTTGTAAAGGTCGTCCGAATCCAGCTGAACGGAGTAGCGGCCGCAGACCGCGGAAGCAACCGCTTCATTCCAGCAGCCGCCGATACTGAGATCGAAACGGGCGGGGATGATGTGCTTTACTGCGGGATAACGTTTCGCCAGTTCGGAAAGAACAGCGGTCGTACCGTCCGTGGAATGGTTGTCGACGACGATCACATTGAATGGAAAATTCGTTTCCTGCGATAGGGCGCTGTTTACGGCGTCCTTGACGGTCATTTCGCGGTTTCGGACGGGGATAATGACACTCGCCACGAGGGGGAAATCGTATGTCGATGCCGGCACCTTCTTGAATTTCGGATCGAGGGAAGCGTCGATGTTTTTTAGATATTGTGTGAAAACGTCCTCCATTTCCTTCTGGGCGGCGTTGTTCCGGGGATCAACGTAATCAAACAGTTTTTCTCCTGCCTGTTCCTCTTTGCCCTGTCCGTCCTCCTCTTTTTCCTTCGTATATAGAAACTCCTGAATGTGGAATATCGGGTGGTCGATTGACACCTTCAGACGCAGGTCATAGAGACCGGCATACTCGACCACAGGAATGTTGCCGTATTTTTGTAAAGTTTTCACAACGGCGCGATGGGAAAAAACTGTGACAGCACCGAAATCAAAACCGTCGCGAACACTTCCTGTCTGATAATCGTTCAGGGGATGTTCAACGTACCCGCCACTCCTCTCGTCCATGTAATCGGAATACACCATTCCCGCGCCTGTTGATTCCAGCACGTCCAGAAGCCTTTCCAGGATGCGAGGAGGAATATGAATCATACAGGGATCGGTAAGGAACAGGAGGTATTCCGATTTTGCCTTTTTAATGAGGGCGTTCAGAGGCTCTCCCGACGTGGGGGACGCGGCTTCCATGAATTCGCACTTCTGCAGTGATGGGGGGGTGGCGCCACTGTGGATGATGATTACTTTTTCGATTAAAGGAGAGTGAATCAGCATTTGAACCGTTCGTACAAAGTTCTGTCGAGGGCTGAACGGGACAATCGCAGTCAGTCTGTTCATCCGGCCGTGATGAATAGCCATGCAATATCTCCTGGATATAACTGGATTCCGGATCATGTCCGAAATGACAATAAAAGCGTATTTTCATACTAAAGACATAGGAAACTTGGGCTTTTTTAGCATATTAATCTCAGGATAAAAAGACCAAAGTTTCATGTAAAAGAACATCCTTGACACCATATTTTGTTATGCTATCTTTATGCCGTGCGCTGTAGCACACTGAATACTGAATACGAAAGGAGGGATCGTCATGTCAGTATACAAAATTGTCGAGATTGTCGGAACAAGTCCGAAATCGTGGGAGGAAGCGGCCAAACGCGCCCTGACGACGGCGTCGAAGACGCTCGAAGATCTGAGAGTTGCCGAAGTCGTAAAGCAGGATATCACCGTTGAAAATGGGAAAATAACAGCCTTCAGGGTCAGATTGAACATTTCATTCAAGTATCGCGACGGCGCATAAAGCGGTTTAAGCTCAACGTTATAAGAACTAACGTAAAAGAGGGGTCGAAAAAGACCCCTTTAATTTTTTTCATTTTATCCATGCGGTTCGTGTTTGTAAGAAGCCCATTGACAGGCAAAGAGCCTTGACTTATATTATCAGTAAAGATGCAATCGAAAGAATGGCCAATAATTAAACGATTTCCTTTAGTAAGATTGAACGACCGACATGTCGAAACACTCCGACCCCGATGAAATGTTTGATGGAGACGTCAAGTTAGAGCCTGACGTTGTGTTGCAGGAACCAAAGATGTATCGGGTCATCCTCCACAATGATCATTATACAACCATGGAGTTTGTTGTAGAAGTTCTCGTGAAGATATTCCACAAACCGGCGGCGGAGGCCGCGAAAATCATGCTGGATGTTCATAAAAAAGGCAAAGGCATGTGCGGGGTATATACTTTCGATGTCGCTTCCACAAAAGTTTCCCGGGTTCATCACATGGCGCGTCAGAGAGAGTTCCCTCTTAAATGCTCTTTGGAGGAGGCCTGATTTACGGGCAAAATGCGATGAAGATAAGCGAGAGTTTGAATCAGATTATTATGGCTGCTTACGCTGAGGCCAATGCCAGAAACCACGAATTTGTGACCCCCGAACATCTGTTGTATTCGGCGCTTTTCTTTGATGAAGGGGCGGAGATCATCAAAAATTGCGGCGGTGACCCGGACCATTTAAAAAAGATGCTTGTAAAACATCTCCTGGAAAGCAATCCTGTTGTCAAAGGCGCCCGTTCCATACAGTCCATGGGTTTCCAGAATGTTCTGGAGAGGGCTGTCTGGCATACAACGTCTGCCCAGAAGGATGTTCTGGAGCTGGGCGATATACTGGTTTCCATTCTGGATGAAAAAGAATCCTTTGCTTCATTTTTTCTGAAAAAAGAAGGTGTTAACCGGTTAACCCTTCTCAATTATATTTCTCACGGCGTGTCCGTAGTTCCTGAGGCGGCGCCTATGCAGCAGGCGGATAAACAGATGAAAGAACCCGCACCCGGAAGAGAAGCGAAAGAGGAAGAATCTGAGCAGAGCAAGGTACTGAAAGCTTTTACGACGGAGTTGACGGCGAAGGCGCAGGCAGGGGAGATAGATCCTCTGATCGGAAGGGAGGATATTCTGGAACGAACGATCCAGGTCCTGTGCCGGAGATTTAAGAATAATCCGGTTCATGTGGGAGAGCCTGGCGTGGGCAAGACGGCCATCACCGAGGGACTTGCGCAACGCATTGCCGACGGAAAAGTTCCGAACCGGCTGAAAGGATTGAAAGTATATTCCATGGATATGGGCGCCTTGCTTGCTGGTACCCGATTCCGCGGCGATTTTGAAGAACGTATGAAACGGGTCATTGCCGATTTGCAGAAACAGGAAAAGGTCATACTCTTTATTGATGAGATCCACAACATTGTTGGCGCCGGAGCTGTTTCCGGAGGCTCCATGGACGCGTCCAACATCCTGAAGCCGGCGCTTGCTTCCGGAAAGCTTCGTTGCATCGGTTCGACCACCTATGACGAATACAGAAAATATTTCGAAAAGGATGGCGCCCTGTCCCGGCGGTTCCAGAAAGTGGAAGTTCCCGAACCGACCGTGGGAGAAACGTTCCAGATTCTGCAGGGATTAAAAAGCCGGTACGAAGAATACCATCATGTGTCCTATAGCGAAGAAGCCCTTCGCGCTGCAGCGGAGTTGTCCTATAAATATATTAATGACCGGAGGCTGCCGGACAAGGCGATTGACGTCATTGATGAAGCCGGCGCAATCGCAAATATGGACAGTGACGCTCCATCTACGGAGAAGGTAATTGATCTCCGCCACATTGAAGCGGTTATCGCAAAGATTGCACGGATTCCGGAAAAGAGCGTTTCCTCTTCCGAACTTGACAGGCTCAAGGACCTCGAGACCGATCTCAGGAATAAAATCTTCGGGCAGGACAATGCCGTTGAACTGGTCGTCGAAGCCATCAAGCGTTCACGGGCCGGTTTTCGCGAACCGCACAAACCGATTGCCTCCATGTTGTTTGTCGGCCCGACAGGTGTAGGAAAAACCGAACTGGCACGCCAGCTCGCGGCAACGATGGGCGTACCTCTCCTTCGCTATGATATGAGCGAATATCAGGAGAAGCATACCGTGGCCAAATTTGTCGGCGCTCCTCCGGGCTATGTGGGCTACGAAGAAGGCGGCCTTCTCACGGAGGCCATCAGGAAGAACCCCCATTCCGTCCTCCTGCTCGACGAGATCGAGAAGGCCCACGCCGATATCTTTAACACGCTCCTTCAGGTCATGGATTATGCGACGCTGACGGATAACAATGGGAAAAAGGCGGATTTCCGGAATGTGGTTCTTCTCATGACCTCGAATGCCGGCGCCAGAGATATCGGAAGGCAGACAATCGGGTTTGAGGCCAAGGCCATCAACCGTGACGCCGTATTTCCGGCCATCGAGAAGACGTTTTCACCGGAATTCAGAAACCGTCTTGATGCCGTTGTCAATTTCAACGGCCTGACGGATGATGTGGTTCTTCGGATCGTAAAGAAAGCGATCGACGAATTCGGCACCCAACTGCAGGAGAAAAAAGTGGAACTCCGGGTGACCGACCGTTGTTATGAATGGCTGGCGAATAGAGGCTATTCGCCGGAGTTCGGAGCGAGGGAAATCGCCAGGCTTGTTCAGGACAAGATTAAGCGGTTCTTTGTAAACGAGGTGCTTTTCGGAAAGCTGAAGGAAGGCGGTTGTGCCCTGGCTGATATTGAAGACGACGAGGTCGTACTGCATGTTCTCGAAACGTAAACCCGTCGGTTAAGTAAATGCCTATCTTTCAACTGGGTGATGAGGTCATTTTCCCCCCTGTCCATCTCGCATCGAAAAGCGGAATCCTGGCTGTCGGCGGCGATCTGTCCCCCGGCAGGATTCTTACCGCTTACCGTCACGGCGTTTTCCCCTGGTATTCTGACGACGATCCCATCGTCTGGTGGGCTCCCGATCCGCGATTCGTGTTGTTCCCGGAAGAACTCCGGATCTCGAGGAGTATGAAAAAGGTGTTGAGACACGACGTTTTCAGGATCACATACGATCACGACTTCCTCAGCATTATTTCCTCATGCCAGAAGTCCCGGCGAAAGCAGAAAGGAACCTGGATTACGGAAGACATGCTGCGTGCTTATCACATCCTGCATTTACTGGGATATGCCCATTCTGCGGAAGCGTGGTATGGAGAAAAACTGGTCGGGGGGATCTATGGCATTTCACTGGGGAGCTGTTTTTTTGGCGAGTCCATGTTTTCGTTGATGAGCAATGCCTCCAAAGCGGCGCTCATCCATCTGGTGAACAGGCTAAAAGAATTGAAATTTAAATTTCTCGACTGCCAGGTATACACCGCTCACATGGAAACCCTCGGGGCAAGATTCATCGCCCGTACGGAGTTTACCCGGTTGTTGAAAAAAGCGCTGAAAGGCGACACCCTCCGGGGGAATTGGCGGTACATGCCGGAGTTTGATTAAGAACTTACATGACCCTTTTTCAGCCAGTCGGTGATGATGCGAGCACAATCGTCACCCGCATCCTCATACAGCCCGATAATCTTGCGCTCACGAACGGCATTCTCTGCGGAATCGGAAGCATGAGCGGCATTCTGAAGAATATTCTGGCCAAAATCCGAACGGATGGTTCCTGCCGCAGCCATGGATGGATCGGTTACGCCTAATCGCTCACGGATTTTTTTAACAGCATCGTGTCCACGATACAAAAGCGCCAGGGAGCGGTGCGATCCCGGTTTGTCACGATCACCTGGCGGCACGTTGCTCAGATCAACACCTGTCATATATTTTACGATCAAAGAAAATTCATGCATGGCGTTCTTGTTGGCGATGATGTCGGCCATGGTGTTATATTCTTCATCTGTTATATCAAAACCGAAGAGCCCATCAATCCCTTCTCTAATTTTTTCGGCGATCCGGCACTTCAGTTTTTTCTTGAAGATGTCCCTCAAGGCTCCATAAAACTCCTCACCCTGGGCGGCGCTCATCCGGGTCAGCCGGGCGCCGACGATCCTCAGACCTGTCTTGGAAAACATATCGATCATATTGCCGGGCCGGACGGAATGCTTGAAAAAATTGTCCGGCTTCAGGATGATCAGAGTCGTCTCTCCCTCAGCGCATTCATCATAGATGCCTGAATCGTTGAATCCTAACTGTGCAAACATCTCTAAATTGTTACGGGCGTATTCGGCGTTTGTCGGTACCAGTACCGCCGGTTCGAAATACCGGATATTTCCATCGGGGGTGGTGATGTAGTCGCAATATGTCCCCCTGATGGTTCCGCGCATGGCCTCCGATTCGGCCTCTGTTGTCAGCTTTCCGACAACTTCATAAATTTTTTCCACGGCGTTTTCACCCTCAAACAGAAGGAACAGACACCGGTTCGCCTGACCAAGGATATTTTCGCGACGCAGGTTCTGATCAATATAATCAACGAGGGCATTTCCTACTTTGGACTCAATGCTGAGGCTTTTGACACGCCGGATGTATTCATCCACAAGCTCATCGGATGGTCGCATCATGCGGATGCCGACCAGATCGCATCCCGAAAACGACATGAGCCGGGCGATAATGTTTCCCGTCCGTGACTTGATGAGGCTGTAAGGGGTGATGACGACATAGGTTAATTCGGTAGCCATATCAAATTTCCTTTACTTTTTTCGCGCGTCCTATTTGCATATCTTTATGAACAATGCAACAGGAAAAAAATACGGGTATTCATTGATGAACGCATAAATTTAAATTCCTATTTTTGTAATATAAAATGTGGACATTTTTGTGTCAACAAAAGAATGGGGGTCAAGACGTCCGACACCTGCGGGCAATATTGTTTAAAAGGGGGAGGCGTTTTGCATGCATGGCGACGTCAATGAGATTCGCAAGACCATTGGGAATATGGGTGAGGAATTCCGGCATGCCCCGCTTCAGGCCTAAAAATCCGTAGGCGCCGAGGGCCTGCATGAGGCGCTGCACCGAAGCTTCCCGGAACATCTCCTGAAATGCAGCCCATTTTACCGCGCTTTCCTCATCCTTTAGAAGTTCCTTTCTGTGGTCAGACGTATTATCGTCCTTCACGAGCAGCCGGAAATAGTACCGGAGAAGATCCATTCTCTCATTTTCGGTCAGAGAAATGTAGGGATCGTAAAGGAGTGATCCCAGGTCATAAAAAAAGTTACCGATCCGCATGCCCTGGAAGTCAATGAGAACAGGTTCTCCTTCACGGATCATGATATTGCGAGACTGGAAGTCCCGATGAACGAGAGAGGGTCTTAAATTTACAAGCCGGTCCGATAATGCTTTCAGCTCATCTTCCAATGCATTCTTTTCAGGTGGACTGAGTTCGATCTTGCAGACACCACAGACAAAATTTTCATAAAAATAATCCCTTTCCCATCTGTAAAGAGCCGGTCCGAATCCTTCCATGAGAGGGACTTTTTCCGAGGGAAGATCCGCAACCCGGAAAGAGTGGAGTCTGTGAATGACAGTCAGAGTCTTCCGGTAATAGTCCTGTCTCATTTCCCATGGCTGGTGACGGAAAGACCATAAGTCCGCATTCCCGAGGTCCTCCATGACAATGAATCCCCTTGCGGGATCGTGCGCCATGATCCGGGGAACCGC
Organism: uncultured Syntrophaceae bacterium; assembly: GCA_964541605.1. Lineage (GTDB taxonomy): Bacteria > Desulfobacterota > Syntrophia > Syntrophales > UBA2185 > CAZIQY01. Next base: position 32,562 of record CAZIQY010000013.1, read on the forward strand.
GACACCGATTTCCCGGAGGAAATCTGCAATAGCGGCGTAATAGTTGTTTTCCTCGCGGCTCCGTTCATAATGCATGAACATGGCGGTGCGGTTGTCTCCATAGAGGATGCGCAGGAAGGAGCGGTTCGAGCCGCTTTTGGCTACGGGCGTCATATCAAAGGAAACAGATGCTTCGAGGTTCAGAGTCTCCTTTGCAAACGCCTGCATTTCATGATGCAGATTTGTCATGGTGCGTTTCCAGGATCCATCTGTAAAAAGCTTCTCTTTCCGCAATCGCCCTGCCGACGATTCCGGCTGTGAAAACGCTGCGCTTACACTTTCATATCCCTCGACAGAGCCGATATCATGCCACCGGCCTTCATCGATGAGCGCACCTGCGACGGCTCCGGGTTCCTCACGGATCATGTCAATGAATACAGGAACGACAGATTCGATATGACCCGTCTGCAGGCGACGAAGGAAACGCTTTTCGATCATATAGATGCCGGTAAAAAGGCAATTTTTTACGCCTGCATTGCCCAGGGTGTGGCGCAGGTCGCAAACATCGCCATTTTCATTTATATTTACATTCAAAGGGAAACCGCTGCTCCGGAGTGCAAGCGTCACCTCTTTTCTTTTCGTAAAATGGGTATCTACGAGAGCTCTGAGCGGCATATCGGCAATAACATCGCCGTTGTAAACGAAAAGCGTGTCCTCATTTTCAAGGAGATCCTCGATATTTTTCAGCCCGCCGGCCGTGTCAAGAAGCACCGGTTCGTAACGAAAAATAATAGGAATGCCGCGCCACTGGTTGTCCGGGAATGCCTGACGATACAGGTCGGCGCAGTGGTGGGTATTAACGATGAATCTCTGAATGCCGGCTGTCATCAGATGATCCATGGCGTAAGTGATGATGGGACGGCCGCCGACGGGCAGCAGAGGTTTGGGGCAGGTATTCGTCAGCGGACGGAGGCGCGTTCCCAGGCCGGCGCCGAGAATAAAAGCGGTTTTGTTGTGTGATCCGTTCATTGAGGTCATGGTTAAAACTGTCAGCGATTAAAGGAGTATCTTAAGCCGGGAATGTTTATATTCAGTAAAGCTTCTGTAATCGGGTCCCCCGGAAATAGTGTTTCAGTATGTCTTCTGCCGAATATCCCTTTGTGGCCATGACGGCCGCTCCGATCTGACAGAGCCCGATGCCGTGACCCCAACCGGCGCCATGCAGGATGAAGCGGGTCGGAAGGCCGGATGCGTCGCGTTCGGCAGAAACGACAAAGGCGCTGCTGTAAAGGTGGCTTCGGGACAACCAGCGGCGGATTTCCAGTTCCTTACCCACAATGGCGGTCTTTTCCGATCCCTCAATCTTCAGACGGACAATCCTGCCGGATGGCCCCCGCTCAACGGGAGTCAGTTGGAGAAGGTTTCCGAAATCCATCCCGGATTTTTCTTGAATAATCTCCTCCAGCTCCGTACGGCTGTAAACAACCTTCCAGCGGAAAAAATCCGCTGTTTCCCGATCGAAAGATGGAAGAATCTGCGTCAGAAGGTTTTTGTCCTGTGTGTTGCAATAGGCCTCAGGACCGCCCGTGATCCACCGTTCGGCGTCCGCTTCCGTCTCGATGGGTTTGTGAGAAATGGCGGAATCGGACACGGAAGAGAGGTATGAAACCGGCATATCTTCCCAGGCACTTTTAAAATTGTCCGTCAGTCCCCCGCAGGCCTTATGATAACGGGCGTCGCAGACCTCACCGTCGTGGGTGAGAAAGACGCCCCGCGTTGCATGAACGGCGTCCCGGGCATTTTTCGATATCAATCGGGTGACGCCCTGATACCGCTGGCAATGATCGTCTGCGCAAACGTCGAAGAGTATGTGATCCTCCCTGCCGTACCAGCGGATGATTTCACCTTCGTGACCGGGCGGACCCGGCAATTCTTTGCCCGGCTCACTACCCTTCCGGAAACGCCGAAGTGTCGTTACGAGCCAGCTCCTTGATGTAATCGCATGGACTTTCAGAAATTCCAGCGGCGCTTCTGAGCTCATCTCCGAAGAAATGACGCTTTCCAGATAGTCTTCCATGAGAATTTCATTGACGGCGACGAGCGTGTCATTGTCAGCGGACATCAGGATGAGATTGCCCCGGAAGGTTTGCTCCTGATTCCTTTCCCAGTGGAAATGAACCCCGATGGTCACATCGAGGAGGGTGAATGTGGAACCGCTGAGAGGCGAACACAGTATTCCTTTCTGCCGTGCGACCTCTGCGCCCGTGCTGTTGAAAAGGATTACCTTGTCCGCTTCAACAATGACGCGAAAATTTCCCTCGATCAGACAATCGTCATGGACGCGGAATAAACCGTTAAATGTTCCCATGACTTCCCGGCGCCGCTCCACGATGCCGACTTTTATCTTCGGTTCATTTGTTATATGAGGGCTCATCGATGTATTTTCTTCATCTAAAAACCCCACATCTCATGATTAAGATGTGGGGTCTCAAGTTTGCTAATGAACAGATTTTATAGTTCGGAGGAACCATAAAGGTATGATTTTGCCCTTAGTACCGGCCCCTTGGTTTTCCTCTAAATCTGCCGCCTCCTCCTCCACCCTGATCCTTTTTAGGTCGGGCTTCATTGACCACAATGGTCTGTCCGTCCAACTGGCCGCCGTTGAACCTCGTTATAGCTTCTTTGGCGCCCTCTTCGGATTCCATTTCGACAAAGCCGAAACCCTTTGATTGTCCTGAAAATTTATCTTTAATGATCCTTACGGATACTATATTTCCCGCTTCGGCAAAGTTCGCTTTCAGGTCGGCTTCCGTTACCTTATTGGAAAGGTTTCCGACGTAAAGATTCTTGTTCATGTAATCCTCCATTCTTTCCTCTGGATGATAAAAAATGCAGGTGTCTTCTACTTCGCTTTCACGTTTACAGCCGATGGGCCTTTCTTCCCACGCTCAACGTCAAAGCTGACACGCTGCCCCTCAGCTAACGTCTTGAAACCAGAGTCCTGAATGGCGCTGAAATGAACAAATACGTCTGTGCCGTCGTCACTGGCGATGAACCCGAAGCCTTTTTCTCGTTAAACCACTTTACGGTACCTTCTGACATTGCTAACATCCTCCTTTCTTAGATTTTTCAAGTTGGATTTTCACAATGGCAGAAAGTAAAAAACCACCAAGACCCCAGAGAGTATGATGGCTTACCTTACGCTTTATAATGTCTTTACCCAACTTCTGTGTATTCCTGAGCCAAAAATTTTTGCACCAGACTACAGGCATGTGCGGCATGATTATTATGATCACGGGAAAAAGTCAAGCATTTTTATCATCATCTGTAATCATGGTTTCGCTTTTTTTGTATGCCCAAACCCACCTTGACATACAGGGGCCTTCCACTTATACTTCCTTCACCAATACTCATCAATAGGACGGTTCCTGTCGTTCGGGCGCAGGCCCATGATATTTAACAGGGAGGCTCACCATGAAAGGGAAAACCGTGAAGGAGACAACGGTTGTCATGGCTCAGTTGATGCAACCGCACGATGCCAACCCCGCGGGCAATGTCCACGGCGGTGCCATCATGAAACTGATTGATACGACGGCAGGTGCTGCCGCTGCCCGGCACGCGCGCAGCAACGTGGTCACGGCCTCCATCGACCGGCTGGACTTTCATCATCCCGTTTTTGTCGGAGACCTTCTCACCTTGAGAGCGAGCCTCAACCTGGTTGGGCGATCGTCCATGGAAATCGGTGTCCGCGTGGAATCGGAAAATCTCGTTACCGGTGAAATTCGACATACGGCTTCGGCCTACCTGACTTTCGTTGCGTTGAACAATGCCGGACGTCCTGTTGAGATTCCACCCCTCATGCCTGAAACGGAGGATGAGATGCGAAGAAACAGGGAGGCGAGGTTAAGAAGAGAGACGAGGTTGCGGGAGAGAAAAAGGGAGGAAGAGTGCCAGGAGAACGCAGAAAAGTGCGACCTGTGAGAGCGGTAGATTTGACATTCCCCCCTGATTTTATTTTACCTGAAAAAAGGTTAACGTTCTAATATGGGCCTGCTCAATCTTCTCATCAACGATCCTGTTACATTCATCCTTCTTGCCATACCGCTTTTGTATTCCATCATCATTCATGAACTTGCTCACGGCTGGGTGGCTTATCGGATGGGTGATCCGACGGCAAAGTTGCAGGGCAGATTGAGCCTCAATCCGTTAAGTCATCTCGATCCTGTCGGCACGCTCATGCTTTTTATTTTCGGCTTCGGGTGGGCAAAACCGGTTCCGGTAAACTTCGACAATCTGCGTGACACGCGCAAGGGACTGATATTTGTTTCATCGGCGGGAATCATCGCCAATATGCTCCTGGCCTTTATCGCTTTCTTCTTTTTTCGCCTTTTGTCGCCGGCTCCATCAGGCGTTCTCGCAACACTTCTGTATTATCTGGCACAGATCAATATCATTCTGGCCGCTTTTAACCTGATCCCGATCCCCCCTCTCGATGGTTCAAAAATCCTCATGGGATTTGTATCGGAGAGATTTCAATATCTTCTTTCCCGCCTTGAACCTTATGGATTTTTTGTCATTATCGGCCTTTTGTATATCGGGGCATTAAATCCTCTCATTGCTTTTTTCCGCTGGATTATTTTAACTCTGATCGGTGCCTTGTTGCCATAGGAAGGATGTTAATGATTGAAAAATAAAAGACAATACTCTTCCATGCAATTGTCAAATAATTTTCTTTTTTAGATTGAAAAAGGGGGAAAGTATAATGAGGAAGATATGTTTATGCCTGTTCGTTATTTTGTGCATCATACTTGAAGGTGTCTCTCTTGCCTGCACAGATTTTCAGGCAAAAGCGAAGGACGGGAGCGTCATTATCGGTCGTTCCATGGAATTTGCAATGGGGATGGGTTCCGAGGTCGTGGTCCACCCAAAGGTCACAAAAGCCGCCAGTATGACGCCTGACGGAAAGACCGGTATCAGCTGGACGCCAAAATACGGTTATCTTGGAATTAATGCCTTTGGTGAGAAGCAGGCGCTCCTTGATGGGCTGAACCAAAAAGGACTGTCCATTGAATTCCTCTGGTTTACCGAGAGCAAATATCAAGAAGCCAAAAACGGCGATTGGCTTGCGATCACTGATCTCGGTCATTGGGTGCTGGGTAATTTCGCCACGGTTGACGAAGTAAAGAAGGCGCTTCCCCTCGTGACGGTGGTCGGCGTCTATGTGCCGCAATTGCGCATGGTGCCCGGTTTTCACGCTGCTGTGCACGACGCCGGAGGCAAAAGTATCGTGGTTGAGTTCATCAACGGAGAGACAAAAATCTACGACAATCCGATCGGTGTGATGACCAACAAGCCGACGTTTGACTGGCATCTGACCAATTTACGCAATTATGTTAATCTCGATCCTTATGATAAAGAAGAAAAGATGATCGCGGGGGTGAAAATCAACCCTGCGGGCAGCGGCACCGGTTGGCTGGGGATGCCCGGCGACTGGAGCCCGCCTTCGCGCTTTGTACGCACGGTCATGATTGTCAACTCCGCAGACCCTGTCAGCAATGCGGCCGAGGCGGTCAATCTCGCGGAACATATTCTCAATGCGGTAGATATTCCAATGGGTGTAATAAAAACCAGGCACTTGGAAAATAAAGATATGATCGATTACACGCAATGGATTGTGATCAAAGATCTGACGAACAAGGTTCTGTATTTCCGTTCCTATCAGGATCTTGCCCTGAAAAGGGTTGATATGAAGAAACTCAATTTTAACCGGGGTGCGAAAATGAAAACAATCCGTATCGAATCCGGAATCAGGACGATCCTGGATATGACGGAGAAATTAAGAAGTCGTTAACAACTGGTAAGAATCCGCTTCAAACAATGGCGTTTGTAGCCCATGCAGACAACATATCCACATCTTCTCATCCTTCCTTCCATCTGGAAATCGAGCAGGGATATGGATGTGAAATAATACTCTGCGTTGTTCATTTTTCTTTGACACACAAGGCCGCCCACCGTAAACTTCCTAATAATAGTAGCGAGTCCTTGTCAAATCATATGGTTCGCGAATAAGAAGCGCTTCTCTTTAATCAAGGAGATAGAATCCAATTAAAGTTATCTGAGGACCTTGCCATGATAGGCTTCTGCAGACGCTGTAACCATTTCTCCCTCCACTTAAACAAAAACAAAATATGCCGGAATTGTAAGCACCCAACGGAAATCAGAAGAGCGGTCGTTCACCCTTGCGACACTGATATTATGGACCGGGGACACGACGTCGTGTCTGATGGACAGGACCTTTCAAAAGAAGATTTTTTTGAAGGCGGATCTTCCGGAGGCGGAGGCACATTCAGAAATTTCTCCTCCGATGATTCCCACCCGGATTCGTCCTCTTCTAATGATTCAACCGGCGATTCAAGTAGTGATGATTCTGGAAGCGACTCTTCATCGGATAGTGGAGGGTCTGACGATTAAATCGGTCGAAATCTTACGGAATCGTTCCATGGGTCAAAGGTTTTCTCATTCACGGACTGTATACTGGAATCCACAATCCATACTCGTGCCTAAAAGTTCAATACTTTAAGTGGCAATCTGTGTTTATCGGTCAATTATTCCACTTGACAAAAAATCCTATTTAGCGTCTATTTTTACAGATAGAATTTATACGGTTTTAACTGAGGACTCTCAACCACACATAGCTCATCACTCGTTACCTTTCCAACCGTACAGGTCATCTCAAAAAAGGGGTGCCCCGGTGAAAGATCAATCCAAGACAAAGCAGACCCTGATCCAGGAACTGTCTTTTTTAAGGCAGAGAATTGTGGAGCTGGAGCAATCTGAATCAGAGCGCAAGCTGGCGGAGAGGGTGTTGAGGGAGAGTGAAGCCCTATTACATTCCCTGATTGGCTATATGCACGACGCAATGATCATCCTCAACTGGGACGGGTCCATCCTTTTCGCCAACCGGGCGGCGGCAAGGATCATAGAATACGAGCAGCCTGAAGAGTTCATCGGTCACAATATGGTTGAATATCTTCACCCCGATTCCTTTCAGAAAGCAGCAGAGGATCTCGAAGCGGTCAAGGCCGACAAAATGGGATTTCTTTCTGAATACCAACTGTGTTCGGTGACGGGTCGGCCCATTTGGGTGGAAAGCATCGGGGGAAAGATCATTTTCCGTAACGCTTCTGCGAATCTTGTCTGCATCAGGGACATCACCGAGCGCAAGCGGGCGGATGAGTTGTTGCGCCAGACTGAGGAGAACTTCCGCCGTTCTCTGGATGACTCCCCGCTGGGGGTGCGCATCGTGACCGAAGAGGGCGAGACCATTTATGCCAATCGGGCTATCCTGGATATCTATGGCTACGACAGCATTGAGGAACTCAGAACGACACCCGTTAAGAAGCGCTATACCCCGGAGAGCTATGCCCAGTTTCAAATAAGAAAGGAAAAAAGAAAACGAAGGGGTGATGGAACGTCCGAATACGAAATAAGCATCGTAAAGAAAGATGGTGAAGTCTGCCGTCTCCATGTCTTCCGCAAGGAAATATTATGGAATGGTAAAAGACAGTTTCAGGTAATATACCAAGACATCACCGAGCGTAAGCTTGTAGAGGAACAGCTTCATGCCTCTCTTCGGGAGAAAGAACTGCTCCTCAGGGAAGTCCACCACCGGGTGAAGAACAACATGCAGGTGATAACCGGCCTTCTCGATCTCCAGGCGGCGTCAAGCGGAAATCAGGAGCTGATTGAAATGCTCAATGAGAGCCAGCGCCGAATCCAGGCCATGGCACTGATACATGAAAAACTCTACGATTCAAAGGACTTCGCAAGAATCGATATGGCCGGTTACGTGAGGACCCTGTCACAGGAGTTATTTCAATCGTACAAAATCAATCCGGTGAAAATAGATCTGATCATCCAAACCGACGGCGTTTATGTGGATATTAACAAGGCGATCCCCTGTGGCTTGATACTGAATGAATTGATTTCCAATGCCCTTAAACACGCCTTTCCCGGAGATAGACGTGGTGAATTACAGATTATCATACGCGAAACGAAAAACACAGAAATCGAGATTGTCGTCCGTGATAATGGCTTGAGTCTGCCGGACGATGTTGATCTCCACCAGCCACGGACTGTTGGTTTACATCTGGTGAACGGGCTGGTAAAAAATCAGCTTGACGGTCAAATGGAGGTCAGGCGAGACAACGGAACAGAATTCCGAATCAAATTTCCTTTATGATTTATTGGCGGAGAGGTAGTTATGAGCAGAGAGAAGATCATGGTCGTGGAAGACGAATGGGTCGTTGCCGATCAGCTTTGCAAGAATCTGAAAGATCTCGGTTACACGGTTTGCTCAACAGCATCCACGGGAGATGAGGCCCTCGGGAAAGTGGAAGAGCATAGGCCCGACCTGATCCTGGTGGATATTGTTTTAAAGGGTAAAATGGACGGCATTGAAACTGCCGGCCGGATCACTTCGCAGTTCGATATCCCGGTCATTTATCTGACCGCTTACGCAAATCAGGAATATATCGAACGGGCAAAACAGACAAATCCTTTCGGTTATCTGGTCAAACCTTTCAAAAGTAATGAACTGCACACAAATATCGAGATGGCACTCCACAAGCACCGGGTAGATAAAGAAATCAAAGGCTATCTGGACCGTCTGGCAAAATGCTACAGGGGAACGATTGAAGTCGTCTCGGTAGCAATTGAGTTGCGCGGACCCTATCCTCCCGGTCATCACCGGCGGGTCGCAGAGTTTACACATGCCATCGCCATGGAAATGGGACTTTCCGACTTCTCGATAGAGGGAGCTTGTTTGGCAGCATACGTCTATGACATCGGTCTTGTGAGTATGCCCGTTAGCATCATCCAGGATTCCGGACAGTTGACAGGACTTATGCTGACCCTGTATCGCAAGTACCCGCAGTATGGTTACAACATTTTAAAAGCAGTCGATTTCCCTTGGCCCATCGCTGACATTGTCCTGCAACATCGCGAATGTTTCGATGGTCCAGGATTCCCGCGGGGGATCAAGGGGGAGGATATTCTCATCGAAGCCAGGATTCTGGCTGTTGCCCATGTCCTTGAAGACTTGACCTCTCATCGAGCGTACCGGAACGCCTTTCCTTTAAAGCAGGCCCAGGATGAAATAAGAGCACATCGTGGGTCTCAGTATGATCCCGATGTCGTGGATGCCTGTCTGAGGCTCTTTCGTGAAAAGGGGTAACGTTTCAATTGATCGGAGATATTTTTGCCCTCCTGCCATAAGAAACGGGTCGTGGAATTCGGGAAGTTGCTATCGTATGTTTCCACGGGTAATCGATAAACTTTTAGCGCTTTGATTCTGTGTAGTTGTAGGGTATGCCGTGTAAAACGTATGACTTGTCGGTTAAAGTCCGGCTGTGGAGTTCGGTAGTTCGCCCATGTAGCTTGAGGGAGGTGTAAGGCTAATCGATGCCGACATCTCCAAGTACGTTGACACCATACCTCATGACAAACTGATGCAATTGGTGGCCAAGCGCATCGTAGATAAGCAGATCCTGAAACTTATCAAGATGTGGCTCAAAGCGCCGATTGTGGAGGAGCGTGAGGACGGGAAGAAACAGTGCAAAGGAAATGACAAAGGGACGCCACAGGGAGGGGTAATATCTCCTTTGCTCGCCAGTATCTACCTGAACGTACTCGATACGCTACGGGCGGTCGAGAAGGTACAGGAGCGATTGGGAGCGCGACTGATAAGATACGCGAATGATAGCGTGATCTTATGCAGAGGCAACACTGATCGGATAATGAAAGGGATAAAGATGGTTTTCGGCAATCTTGGCCTCACCCTAAGCGAGGAGAAGACTCGCATTGTTGATGCACGCCAGGAGATGTTTCAATTTCTTGGTTTCAGCATCGGCATAAAACGAGGACCGAAAACCGGTAAGATGTACACCCACACAGAACCGTCCAAGAAGGCGCTGAAACACGTACGTGCGGAAATCAAGCAATTGACAACCGAGCGATACAGTGCAACACCGACGGAAGTTGTGATTCGGAGAGTCAATGAAGTTGCCAGAGGATGGGTAGGCTACTTTCGCTACGGCAACTGTACGAAAGCCATGTCGTCTTTGAGGTATTGCCTGGGCTACAGAATGCGGATCTACCTGCATCGGAAGCACCACTGCCACAGTCTTGGGTATAAGGCATATCCAGACAGGTACTATTACGATTCGTTAGGTCTGTACGAAGTTCCAACCAAGGCTCCTTGGGTACAAAATGTGAAGGCATTCGGATGAAGATAATCGGTAAGCCGTATTCGGGAAAACCGAACGTACGGAATTGACGAGGGGGAGCTGGAGATAGAACCATTTGGCCACTACGCCAGCTCTCTACTCTACTGTTAGTAAGTGCTGCAACAATTCTTTCACGAATATCGATTATCTTTAAAATAATACGCATTGTTTTATAAATATCCGCTAACTTGTTTTCTTCTTTTTCTTTTTTCTTCTTCTTCTTCTTCTTCTTCTTCTTCTTCTTTATATTCGTCTAATACTTCCCAGTACAAGATACTACCCGGGAATTATGTTTTATTATCATGAAATAAATCTGCTCATGGACACCCATGTGTTTTTATGGTAGGAATTCTGGCAAATATATTCCAAGGGATTTAGATGGTTATTAAAAAGATCGGCCTTATTGCGAACATCGAAAAGGAGAAATCGGCTGAATGTACCCTCCAGCTTCGGGACTGGGCCTTGAAGCGGGGGATCGAGGTATTTCTGGAAGAAGGCATTGCGGGAAAGATCGGCGAGGTTTCAGGACTGGATAGAAGGCAACTTGCGTCACGGGTCGATCTTCTTATTGTTATGGGGGGTGACGGGACGATCCTCAGAACCGTCCGTTTTGTCAGTGAATACAACATTCCCATTGTGGGTATCAACCTCGGGGAGTTCGGTTATCTTACCGAGGTCAATCTGAACGAGATGTTCAGCGCCCTCGAATTGATCTGCCGGGGAGATTACCAGACAGAAAAGAGGATGATGCTGGATATCACGATCAGTCTGGGAGAGGAAACTGTCCGGCAGCAGAGCATCCTGAATGACGTGGTGATTACAAGGGGAAACCTCTCGCGAATCCTTGATCTTGAGACGATGGTTAATGAGCGGTATCTGACCACTTTCAGAGCCGACGGCATCATCATATCCACGCCGACGGGATCAACGGCGTATTCCCTGTCTGCAGGGGGTCCCATCGTTTTCCCCGAGCAGGAGTCCTTTATCATCAATCCCATCTGCCCGCATACCCTGACGAACCGGCCGATCATCATCCCGGACAATGTTGTGATCAAGGTCATCCTGTGGACGAAGGAGCAGGGAGCAACGCTTACCCTTGACGGCCAGGTATCCTATACCATGAAATCCGGCGACAGTGTGATTATCAAGAAATCAAAGTATGTGACCAATCTTGTATCGTCACCTCACAGGGATTACATGGAAATTCTGCGCACGAAGCTGAAATGGGGCGGATCTCCGGCCGGAAGGAACAAGAGTTGATGGGCGGGAGCTGCAAATGCTGACCGAGCTGAGCATCAGGAATTTTGCCATTATCGATGAGATGAAGGTGTCCTTTGCGGATGGTCTCAATGTGCTTACCGGCGAGACGGGTGCGGGGAAATCGATTATCATCGGGGCTGTGAGCCTTCTCCTCGGGGACAGGGCTTCTTCCGATATGATCCGTTCGTTCGAGGATTCTGCCGTGGTGGAGGCGCTTTTTGACGTCGGAGAGAAGAAGAATTTAAGGAAAAGACTCATGGAAATGGGCTTCCATGACGGGGATGAACTGGTGCTCAAGCGGGTCGTCTCCCGGTCTGGGAAGAACCGTGTATATATCAACGGTCAACTGGCAACCCTCGGCATGCTGTCTGATCTCAGCGAATCGCTGATCAATATCTGCGGGCAGCACGAACACCAGGTCATTTTAAACGCCGAGAACCACATTGATATCCTCGATGAGTTCGCGGGACTTCTGGTATTTCGGTCCGAATACAGGGAACTTTACGATCAGTACCAGTCATTGCATGAAAAAATCAAAAATCTCCTGACGGTCAAAAAGAACCGCGGTGAGAGGGAAGATCTCCTCCGGTTTCAGCAAAACGAACTCGATGAGGCGGGGATTTGTATCGGAGAGGATGCCACCCTTCTGGAAGAGAAGAAGGTTTTGAGCAATGTCCGGAAACTGATGGATTCTGCCGAAAAGGCCCATGATGCGCTCTATGGGAAAACGGGTTCCATTCTGGAGGAACTTCGCGGCGCGATTGCGAATGTCCGGGAGATCAGAAAAATCGATCAGGGGTTGAAACTTCATGAACAGGATATTGATGCGGTCTTTTACCAGCTTGAGGAGGCAGCTCTCACGCTTCGGGATTATAAAAAGAATCTGTCTTGCGATCCCGCAAGGCTTGAGGCCATTGAGGATCGACTGGAGCTTCTGGGGCGGCTGAAGCGCAAGTACGGACGCACCATCGAAGACGTTGTGAAAAAGAGGGAGGAGATCGGAGAGGAAATGAGAACGATCTCGTCTGTTGATGAGGAGATTGAACAACTATCTCAGGCGATTGAACTGCAAAAGTCGGAGATGCTGGAGAAAGCTGAACTGCTGTCACGGAAAAGATGTGAGGCCGCATTCACTTTGAAAGAGGCGATAGAAGAAGAGATTCACACCCTGAGGATGGAGAAGGCGGTCTTTGATGTCGTGTTCAGGGACGCGGTAACCGACGGTGGAGCGGTTTCCATGAATCCCAAGGGGATCGATGACGTTGAGTTTTATCTTGCGACAAATGTCGGCGAGACCTTGAAACCGCTGAATCGTATTGCCTCCGGCGGCGAGCTTTCCCGAATCATGCTGGCAATGAAAAAGGTTCTGGCAAAAACGGGTTCCGTGGGAACGATCATCTTTGATGAGGTGGACAGCGGCATCGGTGGCGCGACGGCGGAGGACGTGGGCAGGAAACTCAAGGATGTATCGAAACACCATCAGATCCTGTGTATCACCCACCTTCCTCAAATCGCCTGCTTCGGAGACAGGCATTACCGTGTCGTAAAGGCGGTTTCTGATGAAAGAACGGTTACATCGGTGGACGTCCTCTCCAGGGAAGAACGTCTCGATGAAATTGCAAGGATGCTCGGCGGCGCCGAGATGACGAAAAAGACCAGAGAGCATGCCCGCGAAATGCTGGAACTATCCCGCCAGAAATAGGGACAACAGCGCCTGTTTTTAGGTGAAGGGGGCAACGGGGGGTGAGAAATGCTGAGAAAGGCTCGAGTCGGTGATGTGAAGACGATTCACAGGATGATCAATATTTCGTCCGGGAGGGGAGAAATTCTGCCGCGATCGCTCATGGATATTTACGGAAGCCTGAGGGATTTTTTTGTCTGCGTCGACGAGGAGAATAAATCCATTATCGGCATCTGCGCCATGAATATCATCTGGGAAAACCTTGCAGAGATCCGATCTCTCTACGTTGAGGATAAGTATAGAAACAGCGGGATCGGGAAGAAGCTTGTCGAAGCCTGCATTTCCGAGGCCATTACTTTGGAATTATTCAGGATATTTACACTGACCAATTCGCCTGAATTTTTTAAGCGGCTTGGATTCAAGGAAGTGGACCGTTCCACCCTGTCAGAGAAAATCTGGTCTGACTGCTTCCGGTGTTCCAAGTATCCGGATTACTGCGATGAAGTTGCCCTGGTCGTCGATTTTTGAGGAAGTCATGCGTTCGTGTAAAATCTTATGTTTTCTTATCACAGTTATTCTTATCGTTGCGGGATGTGCGGCAAAGATTGAAAAACCGGTAGACAAACCGGTCGAAAAGCCCAAAACCCCGCTCGTGCTGGTATCTCCTGATAAGGTTCCCCCATTCGCCGATGACCTCAAAGGGGAGTCTCTTGACGTCGCTATCGGGAAAAGCATCCGGTATTATGAGGCTGTGATGGAAAACATTACCTATCGTGTTGGACATGACCGGGTTTCCGCCAGGGATATGACTGAATCCCTCCAGATGCTTCAGACAATTATCGCCGGTTCTGACTCTGAAGAAATGAAGCAGAAAAAATTAAAAGAGGCGTTTGATGTCTATAAAGCCACCGGTTCTGATGGAAAAGGGGCTGTTCTGTTTACGGGATATTTTGAACCGATTATGAAAGGTTCTCTGGAAAGGACGGAGGAATACCGGTATCCGATATACAGAACTCCCGATGACACGGTGGCGGTGAATTTAGGCAAATTCAGGAAGAAATACGGCAATGAAAGAATTGTCGGAAGGGTGAAAAACGGCGAACTGATTCCCTATTTTACGAGGGCGGATATTGATGGCACGGGCTCGCTGAAGGGCAAAAAACTCGAACTTGTCTGGGTAAATGATCCGATTGATTTATTTTTCCTGCATATTCAAGGATCAGGCAAGATCGAACTGAGCGATGGCCGGCATATCCAGATAAGTTACGCCCAGTCTAATGGCCGCCCGTACCGGAGTGTGGCGAGATACCTTCTGGATCAGGGCAAGCTTTCAAACTCTCAAATGACGCATGGGTCTGTGAAGCAATATCTCAGAGAGCATCCCGAGGAACTTTCGGATATTCTGAACTACAATGAAAGCTATGTGTTTTTCCACGTCGTTAAAGAAGGTCCGGTGGGTGCGCTGAATTTGACACTCACTGCGGCAAGGTCGATAGCGACCGATCTCGATCTGTTTCCCAAAGGAGCTCTTGCCTTTATCAAGCTGCGGAAACCTGTATTTGATAATGACGGAAACATCAAGACCTGGGAATCTTTTTCCCGCTTCGTGCTCAATCAGGATACCGGCGGGGTCATCAAGGGGCCGGGTCGGGTGGATCTGTTCTGCGGCACCGGCAGTGATGCCGAGATGTTTGCCGGAAGCCTGAAAGAAAAAGGGGAACTCTATTTCCTTGTAAGAAAGAAGGCTGCGTCTCCGGATCAATCCCCCGGAAGTCAATAAAATGAAGACCTGAGAGAAAAATATTTTTTAAAAATTAAAAGTTTTTCTCTTGATTGTTGTATTTCTTTGTGTTAGAGCCATACCACTGAGCCACGACATGAAAGGCATTGTCCGACAAACGCAGCGTGTACAAGGGTTGAAGTCATTTTCAAATATATGAGTCCATTATCGGACCATAACGCATTTTGTGATATCCTTCCTTCGCGTAGATGAAGTTCCTGTTTGATAAGAAAAACTAAAATTTATATATACATAATTGGCCGGTGGTGTCGGATGATGTGATGAGCCACTGGGAAGTGATTATAAAATATTAAAAAATTGGTGAAAGGGGGAATTTAGGGAATGACGAAGGCAGAATTAATAGCGTTTATGGCAGGTCAGGCAGATGTTACAAAAGCGGCGGCAGCAAAGGCATTGCAGGCGTATATGGATGCAGTAGCCAAAGAGTTGAAGAAAAACGGCAAACTGGGCCTTGTAGGGTTTGGAACTTTTGCGGTTAAAAAGAGAAAAGCGAGGGAAGGAAGGAACCCCCAGACGGGAAAAACCATCAAGATACCGGCCAAAAAAGTTGTCAAGTTTAAAGCGGGGAAGGGATTGACCGACAAAGTAAAATAGTAATAATTCCATTTCTAATTCAATAGTGCATTAATAATCCACGGCCAAGCGACAATGG
>CAZIQY010000014.1:0-47318 GCA_964541605.1 uncultured Syntrophaceae bacterium
GGGTGGTACACTTTTCGTTATCATTTTTGGTACAGTTTTACATATTCGGTGACAGTTATCGGCTGAATAGCGGACTTTTGACCCATGGCGCCGGATGTATCTTTCTTTGCTACCAACTCCGGAGTATCTGCTTTTGCTCGTGAATGCTTTTCACGATTGATGATGAACTTGCTCGTGGCCTGATTCTTGCGAATATCGGCCGCTGCAACTGTGATCTCATTGCGGCCCACCTTGAGAAAAACATCCGACGAGAACCGGCCATTCTCATCCAGTTCCGCTTCCTCGCCATTGATCAAAACGTAGGCAATGCCGACTGAACTTTCTACCATGCCCGCAACAGTCATACGGTATCTCTTGGCGATCACTAATCCATGACGTGTCACGTTTGGAGACGTGATTGTTATCTTCGGTGGTATATTTTCTACTGAAGAGACAGAAGGTAATTTAGGCGGCGCTGAATCAGATACTAAGGCAGGCGCCTTTATACCTTTAGCCACAGGTTCCTTAGATGAATAAGGATGATATGCAGCAGTGTCCGCCCGCACAAGTTTTTTATCTGAAACCCCTTTTCTTCTCAGGACGTAGGAGGCATCAACAAAATTCTTTGCATCTGCTTCGGACTTCCATAAAAACAGGATGTCTTCTGCAGTCCACCAACTTGACATATATGCTCTAACAGCATAATGAGCACCGGTCTTAAACACTTCTCCATCTATCTTGTCATAGTATACATTAAGACGAAGCGTCTTCATTGATAAAGAAGTTTGATGTTCTGTATTAACTAATTCAATAGCATCTCCTTTTATTGTGAAACCTGCAAATCTATATGACTTAATCATCAAAGAAGAAGCCATTGCTGTCCAAGATAACCTGAGATAGCCAATCTGGCATCTATAAAATCAGGTAGTTGGACGGGTTAAATTCGCTCTTTGAAAATCAGGTTGCCTCTTTTTTTCATTCCTGGTTACGATGCTGTCCAATTTAGTGATAGTTGTTCCTGCATCATTGTCATGGGCGGCGGTTCAAAAGGCTGATCCATCCATGCCCATAAGTCCCTGTACGTGAACAGGTTATATCGCAGCATCGCCACCAGGTTCGACAGCGACCACGGAAACAGGGACCGGAACTTCAGGTACTTCAGAATCAGGATCGCGATCAATGCTGTCCAAATCTGGATTAAAAGCGCATTTGGAGAAGTTCCCACGAAGGTCTTGATCCTCAAATTCTGCTTGATGGTCTTGAAAAAGATCTCTATCTGCCACCGGTCCTTGTAGATTGCGGAGATCGTTGTTGCTCCGAACGTCATATGGTTGGTCAAAAGCACGATGACTTTTTCATTTTCTTCGTCCCAAACCTCTACCCGTCTCAAATTGCCGGGATATTTCTTATGCGAATAGAATACTTCCATTTCGATGATCTGATCGCTCAGGATGTTTCTATGCTTGGGAAGAGGTTTTTCCTCCAAAACCCGGTAACGAGCGTTGTCCTTCTGGCGGGTGACAAAGAAAATGCCGCCCTGGGTCCATCTCCAAAAGAGCTCGTAATCGATATACCCTCTATCCATGGCCACGATTGATCCGGGAGGAAATGTCATCGTCTGGGCAACCTTCACCTCATGGGTCTTCCCATCGGTGATATGAGCAAATACTGGAAGGTAGCCGTCATGGTCCAGAAGCAAATGAAGCTTTACCGCCCCTTTGGTCTGACGAAACTTTGCCCAGTCAAAGAGACTTGCGCAAAGCTCAATCACCGTGGCATCCAGACTGAAGAGCTTGTTCTTGAACCGAAACCGGCGCTTGCCAAAATCCAATTGCCGGCATTTTCCCAAAAGCTGATAAAAGGTCTTCTCGTATAATTGCCAGGGTCGATGTTCATTGGCATAAGACAAGGTCGATCGTTTCGGCGCCTTCCGGAGCCCCAAATGCTTTGCCTTGCCGAAACAACTGGCCAAGCCGCCGCAAATCTCGCGCAACGAATGGGCCTGTCCAAGCTGGCAAAACAGCATAGCAACAAACTGATCCCAACAACTGAATCCCTTGGCTCCTCGCTCGGCCTTGGTTGCATATACAGTTTCAAAGAACTCGCGTCTCGAAAAAAGGTGTAGAATTTGAGCAAAGATACTGCTAAATCGTTTCATCAGGGTGCCTCCTTTCCAGGTTTTGTTTTCTTTTGGCGAAGAAACTTCTACCTGAATCTGTGCACCCTCTTCAATTTATAAAAAAACTATTTTGGACAAGTTTGTACATAAGCTACAGTTCAGTCAAGTGCTCTTTGTCTGTCATTGTTGAATATTCCAAGGGATGTTGTGTCTACCAAAGACTTGAGAAATCTCTCTTCCTTAGAAGAGGAAGTTGTCCTTACCAAAAATACTGTCCAGAACGGACCCGCATACCGGGTGGTGTGGGGATGGGAGAGAAAACGCTCGCTGACCGGCTTAGATGTTATTACCTGCTCGTACCCGAAAGAACCCCGCCATCCCACAGCATCCCGACGCGATTTCTTCGACTGTGCAGTTTTCCGACAGAGATACTGACCTCCTATCGACAGGGGGAAATGATATTTTAAAGCACGGCAAGGGGAAGTCCCTTTATTCGCAACGGCACGGGATCACAGCCTTTTCTTCGAGCACAGACTGCAGGGCGGAAATACAGGCCTCATCCCATCTTATTCCTGCGTGTTCCCTAAGAATCCCGATCGCGACCTCCGGGGATCTTCCTTTCTGATAAGTTCGGTCTGTGGTTATGGCGTCGTAGCTATCCGCAACCGCCACAATTCTTGCGCCCAGAGGGATGTCTTCGGCCTTGAGTTTGCAGGGATAGCCCTTTCCGTCCAGGCGTTCATGGTGGGAATAAACGTATTCGCGAGAGGTTTCGAGGAAATCCAGGTCTTTGAGTATGTCCGCTCCCAGTCCGGGGTGTCTGACGATTTCCTTGACCATATCGGGGGGATTTCGACCTTCGTGGGCCTGGAAGAGAAGGTCGGAGAAACCGATTTTGCCGATGTCGTGAAGTATCCCTCCAAGACGGGCAGACTCCTCCATCTCTTCATCCAATCCCATGTGGCGGGCCATGCGGCCAGCCAGTTCCCCAACCCTGGCAGTGTGTCCCTCGGTATAGGTATCTCTTGCGGCGAGCGCATGAGCCATGGCCGAGACAGTCTTGATCGTGTTTTCCTTGATCCTGTGGTTTAGTTCTCGGAGTCTTTCCACCATCATCTCTAACTCGTATTCCCTAGCCTCGACCTTCACCATCATCATTCCCATGGCCTCTGCAATGTTCCTCACAGGCTCCGGATTGTCCTCCGTGGTAAGGGACATGACATCGTTGGAATAGTTTCCCCTCGCGATTTCTTCAATAATCTCGATCAATCGTTTGACTGGATACATACTGCGATCCCCCAACTCTCGCTTTGATCGGCAAGATTAAGATGAGGTTTTGATTTCATCCCCGGCCTACAAAGCATCTTTTTAGAAAAAGACCGATTCATCCTTGGTTTATCGTCTCACACAAGGGATTGCCGGTCAAGGGGTGTGGTTTGATTTTTTGAAGTGATGCCACAATATTTCAATATGTATCCGTTGGCTGCGGACTCTCAAATGACCAGATTTTCAAATTCATCTCATCCATATTATTGAGGGAATAACATCAATGATAACGAATTGAAATCGTGCATCTTCATCAAAGTTGACGATTTGTGTAGTAGGGAGGAAGAATCAACGCTTTATCGACCGATGCTCAATGCCGGGTCAAATTTTCCTGCGACGGTCGGACTCTGGGCATTCCTTGTTTCTCTCCGAACCTTTTCTGAAAGATATGGAATGAGTTCTCCCAAGGTCACACGGCCGTCGTTGTTGTAGTCTGCGTCTCCATTGAGACCCTTTAGGAAGTAATAAGTGAACACTCCGTGGCCGCCGCCCCATTGTTGCCCCTCCTGGGAAAACTGCTTATCATCCGAGGCGCTTATGACAGCAATGCCGTCACCAACCTGGGATAGATTCTGTAAACCGGAACTGATCGGGTTGATCTCAATGCTCCTGCTGCCTCTTCTGGCAATCTCGAAAGACTGGCCAACACCTCCGGAATGACAGGCATCGGCGATAACAACCACCTTCTTTGCTTTGATAAAACGTTTGAGGGCTGTTTCAATATCCCACATAGGGAATCCGGTTGTTGCAATATCATCGTAATTGACATCAAAAGGAAGTAAAAAAAGATTGTTCGGCGAGTCGGGTGACTCTGGTGAGCCGTGGCCTGCGAAGTATATCGTAACCATGTCTTCCTCCAGAGCCTGCTTCAACCAGCTGAACAGGGCATTCTTGATGTTTTTAGATGTTGCCTCGGAATCCAGAAGCAATCTGACCCGTGATGGTGCGTACTCGCCCCCTTGTTGCGAGATAAGCCAGTTATATAACGAGTTCGCATCGGCCGAAGCATATCTTAAGCCGGCAATGCGGGAATCCTTGTGCTTGGATATACCGATGACTACAGCCCATTTTTGCGCTGATGATTGCGGCAGTTGACCGACCATTGGGCTGACTTTCTGAACCTCTGCATTCACCGGGGCGGAGAAAGGCCGCGCAACAACCTTCTTGTCCGCATATTGCACGGAAACGGTGACATCTGCTGAGCCGCTGTTGTCGCTCATAATCATGGGCGTATCATTGATGCGGAAGAAGAGAATGCCGTCTTCGGGGGCTGTCAACTCAAGGCCGCCGCCAACCACAAACGGATTCCCCTGTTCTCCTATTTTACCGAGAAGGAGAGAAGCGCTGTCCCTTCCAATGTATGTCCCTGTTGCGCCCGAGCATATTGGAGAAACACCAAAACCATCCGGACCGGTCCAGCTACAGATCGGGCCTGCCGTCCATCTGCCCGTGGCTGTAATTTTGTACTTTAACCCTTTTTTAAGTATTGCCCCGGAATTCCTCCATTCATCGGCCTCGGCCAAAACCCTTGTTGTTGATTCCTGTTTATCCGCCTGGGTTATGTCGATGGCCTGCACCCTGTCGGTATATTGAATTCCTGCACAGCCAAAAATGCTCATTGATATCATAAACAGAAAAACATAGACGTACCGCTTCATATGCAGCTCCATGCGAAGATAAAAAAATTTAATTCCAAAGTTTTTTCCGGCATAGGTTACCATTGGTTTTTCCCAATGATTGCTTTTTTTTCGATTCTACCGTCAATGACCAGATCGTCACCTGTCCTGATGATCTTTTTGCGGGAAAGTTTCAGAGCGTCATCGATTCTTTCGATCCCCAGGTCGCCGACGGCTTCAATCCCTTTTCCCACAATCTTCGGTGCAATGATGACCACGGCCCGGTCCGCCAGCTGTTCTCTCAAAATGGTTGTGATTACAGCGGCGCCTCCCTCGACCAGAACGGAAGAGATTTCTTTTTTCCCGAGTTCTTCAAGAAGGCTCTTCATGTCGATTCGATGGCGGGAATCTTCACCGATCAGCATGACGTCAAGGCCCATATCCATCAGAAGGGTGCGCTTTTCCGGGTCGTCGCCCTTGGTTGTGGCGATGATTGTTTTTGCTGTGCCTTGATGTTTCAGAACGTTTGCATGAAGGGGAATACGCAGATGGGAATCAACGATGATTCTGACGGGGTTTCTTCCCCTGGTGAGACGTACGGTCAGTTCCGGATCATCCTGCAGGATCGTTCCCACGCCGACCAGAACGGCATCGTGAATACTTCGCAGCCTGTGGGCAAACCTGCGGGCAGGCAGGGAACTGATCCATTGAGAATGTCCCTGTGCCGTGGCGATTCTTCCGTCGAGGGTCTGGGCAAATTTCAGAGTGACGAAGGGAATTCTTGTCTGAATGAACTTGAAGAAACGTTCATTCAGCTCTCTGCATGCATCTTCAAGAACGCCGACAGTTGTATTAATGCCCTGTTCGTTGAGGAGCTTGATCCCCTTTCCGGAGACCAGGGGATTGGGATCCGGGGTGCCGATGACGACCCGTGCCGGCTTCAGGGAAATCAACCGCTCCACGCAGGGCGGCGTTTTTCCGTAATGGGTGCAGGGTTCAAGGGTGACATAGATCGTTGAACCCTCGATCTCGTCTGCAGCATTTAGGATGGCATTGATTTCAGCGTGGTTGTCGCCTAATTTCTCGTGATAACCCTCGCCGATGATCCGGTTTCCCTTGACGATGACCGCGCCTACCATGGGGTTGGGGCTCACCCACGCTTTCCCCTTGCTGGCGAGTCTGAGAGCCCGATTCATGTAAAATTCATCCGTCAAGATGCTGTCCTTCCTTATTTAATTTATTATACTTTATATCATGTCTGACAGAAATGTAAAAGGGAGGGAATGTTTTTATTGTTGATGGTTTTCAAATATGTTATAGGGGGAGCCCAAAATCCTATCTGGAGAACCGTATGAAAGGCATCGTGTTAGCGGGGGGGCTGGGAAGCCGGATGTATCCCCTCACTAAAGTGACCAACAAGCACCTTTTGCCCGTTTATAACGAGCCCATGGTCTACTATCCCATCAAAACGCTGGTCAATGCGGGAATCGATGAAATCCTGATCGTTACGGGCGGGAACAATGCGGGGGAATTTCTAAGACTTCTGGGTAACGGGAAGGATTTCGGGCTGAAGCATCTCAACTACACCTATCAGGAAGGGGAGGGAGGCATCGCGGCTGCCCTCAGCCTGGCGGAGTTTTTTGCCGATAACGGGAAGATCGTCGTTATACTCGGGGATAATATCATAGAAAAGAATATCAGGCAGGCCGTTGATGCGTTCAGCAAACAAAAAGAGGGGGCACGGATCATGCTGAAGGAGGTGACCGACCCCCAGCGGTTCGGTGTCCCCGCCTTTGAGGGAGACCGGATTGTACGCATCGATGAAAAGCCGTCCCATCCTGCATCCAATTATGCCGTCATCGGCATCTACATGTATGACAGAAAGGTCTTTGATTTTATCAAGACCATGAAGCCTTCCCAGAGAGGCGAACTTGAAATCACGGATGTCAATAACTACTATCTTGAAGAAGGAAAGCTCGAGTGGGATATCCTTGACGGCTGGTGGAGCGACGCGGGAACATTCGATTCCCTTCAGTACGCGGGGAATATGGTGGCAAAAACCGGCGCAAATAAAATGTGAGGCACGTTTATGATTGAAGGCGTTGTTGTGAAGAAACTGAAGGTCATTCCGGACGAACGGGGCAGGCTGATGGAAATCCTCCGGGTCGATGACGAGGTGTTTAAAGGCTTCGGCCAGGTTTATATGACGACAGCCTACCCGGGTGTCGTGAAAGGATGGCATTACCATAAAAAGCAGTATGACAGTATGGCCGTGGTGCGGGGAATGATGAAAATCGTCCTTTATGACAGCCGGAAGGATTCTCCGACATATGGCGAAATCAATCAGTTTTTTGCAGGTGAACACAACCCGATTTTTGTACTTGTCCCTCCTTACGTGTGTCACGGGTTTAAATGTATTTCCCTCGATGAAGCCATAGTGATCAATATTCCCACGGAACCCTATAACTATCTGGAACCCGATGAGTTCAGAATCCACCCTCATGATAATGACATCCCGTATGAATGGGACAGGAAAGACGGCTGAAAACTTAGGATCATGGGCATCTTCTTGGATATCTTTCTGGCCGTTGTGGGGGCCGCCGTCGGGAGTTTTCTCAATGTCCTGATCTGTCGAATGCCTGAGGGCCTTTCCATTGTTTCTCCACCGTCCCACTGCCCGAAATGTGAACATGCCGTCCGTTTTTACGACAACATCCCCGTTGTCAGTTACATCATCCTGAAGGGCAGATGTCGGGACTGTCATGAAAAGATCTCCCCCCGCTATCCCCTTGTTGAATTACTGACGGCCATCATGTCGGTATTCCTCTTCTGGAAATTCGCGCTCAGCCTGCAATATCTCTTCGTGTTTGCTTTCTGCTGTTCATTAATCGTCATCACATTCATTGACCTGGATCATCAGATTATCCCTGATGTCATCACATTGCCCGGCATCCCCATTTTTTCCCTGATAGCCGTTTTCTTTATGGGCGTTTCCTGGCTTGAAGTGGTTGTAGGTGTTTTGATCGGCGGAGGATGCCTGTATTTGGTTGCCGTAGGATATGAACTGATCACCGGGCGAGAGGGAATGGGAGGCGGCGACATCAAGCTCCTTGCCATGCTGGGCGGGTTTTTAGGATGGAAGTCCATTTTTTTCATTGTCTTTGTCAGTTCCCTTCTGGGCGCGCTTGTGGGTGTTGCGATGATGATTGCAAGGGGCAAAGATATGAAATATGCCGTTCCGTTCGGCCCGTTTTTGTCCATGGCGGCTGTGGCCTATCTTTTCGTCGGCAAGGAAGTCATGATGCTCTTTTTCTTGCAATATTAAGGGGTTTTATTGAAAAATCTTGACTTCAAACGCATATGAATATACGGTACCGCCAGATAAGAGAGGTTTGTGTTAGTCAATAATTTTTGTTTGTTGAAAAAAGGGGTTCATCATGGGAACGGAAAAAAAGTACTGCTCCATTTGTGCATGGCGGGCAAGCTGTCAGAAAAGATTTACAGTGTCGATCGACAGCTCAGGCTATGTTCACTGTCCTGATTTTACGAGAGACCTTGCCATAAAGGATAAGGAAATAGACGAAGCGCAGAAGAAATATCAGAGCGGTTCCTGATTATAGCGGCTAATGAATAACATGACGGGAGACGTATCCGGCTGTTCCACTTGATGGGTGGGGAAGCGGGGCAAAGAGGTTGGCTTTCTGGCCAACTTTTTTATTAAATCTTCGCATGTCCGGTTTTTTATTATAGGGAAGAATATTTTTTACCTTAAAAAAGTTTGATAAATGAAAAAAAGAATAATCAAATTGCTCAACGACGCTGTAAATGTCTGTAGCGAAAAGGGAATCATTGACATAGAGATGATTCCCTGTATAGAAGTTGAGCCACCGAAAGATAAGACTCGCGGTAACTATGCTTCCAATATTGCGATAGAAATGGAAATCCCGAAGGACACGACACACGGCGATTATGCCTCCAATGTCGCGATGGTCCTTGCTTCCCGTGTCGGAAAAAAACTTCCCCCGAGAAAAATCGCAGAAGCCCTTATAGAACAAATAGATGACCACGACAATGTTCTGGATAAGGTTGAAATTGCCGGTCCGGGATTTATAAACTTCTTCGTCAGAGAAAATGTCTGGGCGACACTCCTGAAAGAAATCGAAGAGAGGGAGGATAGTTACGGGACATCCGATCTGGGCAATGGTAAAAAGATTCTCGTAGAGTTTGTGAGCGCCAATCCCACAGGCCCCCTGCATATCGGTCATGGCCGGGGAGCCGTGGTAGGGGATGTTCTTGCGAATATCCTCAGCGCTTCGGGATACTCTGTTTTCCGTGAGTACTATATCAACGATCAGGGGAACCAGATGAATAACCTGGGAATTTCCGTTCTTGCCCGCTATCTGGAGTTGCTGGGTGAAACGGTTGAATTCCCTGAAGCCGGTTATCGGGGTGACTACATCAGGGATCTCGCCGGAAAAATGATGGAAAGAGACGGCGATATTCATGGAAAGAGAAACCGTGAAGCGGCTATCCGGGATTTTACCGAATACGCTGCCGGAGCCATTCTCGATGAGATCAAAGAGGATTTGAGAGCCTTCGGGGTTGTTTTTGAAAGTTACTTCAGCGAGAAGGATCTCTACAGGGATGACGGTGTAGCCGAACTGCTCGCGGAACTGGAGGCAAAGGGATTCATTTATCACGATGGAGAGACCCTGTGGTTCAAGACAACTGATTTCGGAGACGAAAAAGACAGGGTGGTGATCAGGAAAAACGGCGAGCCTACATATTTTGCCGCTGATATTGCCTATCACCGGAATAAATATGAACGTGGTTTTGATAGTCTGATCGATATCTGGGGGGCGGATCATCATGGCTATATTCCCAGGATGCTGGCGAGCATCCAGACCCTGGGATATGAAAAGGATTCCCTGAAGATTATTCTTGTACAGCTTGTAAGTCTTCTGCGGGATGGGAAGCCTGTCGCCATGTCTACGAGAGCGGGAGAATTCGTTACCCTGAGGGAGGTTGTGGACGAAGTAGGCCGGGATGCGGCAAGGTACAATTTTTTAATGAGACGCTCCGACAGCCATCTGGATTTCGATTTGGATCTGGCAAAGAAGCAGTCGAATGAAAACCCCGTTTATTACGTGCAGTATGCCCATGCAAGAATTTGCAGCATCCTGAAGTTTGGCGAGGAACGGGGTTACACCATCCCGGCATATGGAGAAGCCGACTTAAGTCTCCTGAACCTCCCGGAAGAAATTCAATTAGTTAAAGTTATCACACGGTTTCCGGAATTGATCGAAGGGGCCGCTTTGTCTCTGGAGCCTCACCGCCTGACTTTTTATCTTAATGATCTTGCGGCAATATTTCACAGTTATTACAACAAGTATAAAGTCATATCGGACGATGAGAAACTCAGCCAGGCACGACTTTTTCTCGTAAAGTCTATCCGGACAGTTGTAAACAACGCACTGAGATTGCTTGGCGTTACGGCGCCCGAGAAAATGTAGAAGGTACATAGAAGCACCATGAAAGCCAAGAATGTTCGCACGTTTGAACTGAAGTTGGGGAAAAAGGCGTTGATTTTTTTTATCTTGGGGATTTCCTGTCTCCTTTTTATCGCTTTCTTGATTGGCATTCAGGTGGGTAAAATCATGGATGCCTATCCGGAAAAGGTCGCGAGTGGCATCCCCCAAGTGATCATGGAATGTTTCGGCTGGTCGCCGAAGAAGGCCGAGACCGGGGTGACTGTCAGTGAAACCCCGAAAGAGCCTGCCACTGAAGGAGAGAATAAGATGGACCTCACTTTCTTTGACACGCTGGCTAAAAAGGGGAAGGAGACAAAGATCACGGAAAAAGGAATTTCCGGAAACAGCCCCGCGGCTGTCAAAGAGAAGCTTCCCCAACAGGCGAATATGGCAGCAACCGGACAGGTCCCCGCCGAACCGTCGGATAAATCGTCGGCGCCTGCTGTGAAAGGAAAGTATCAGGTTCAGGTGATTTCTCTGAAAGAAAAGGAAAAAGCCGAGCAGTTGTGTAAAAAACTTATCAAGCTCGGATACTCTCCTCGGATCATGACAGCAGAACTGCAGGCTAGGGGGAAATGGTACCGCGTTGTTCTGGACGGTTTTGACAATCAGGAACAGGCGCAGAAGGCTACGAATAACGTTTCCAAAAAGATCAGCGGTGTGAACTGCGTGATTAAAAAGAGTGATTGATTCAGGATTTTTTATATCATGTTTGAAAGTCTTACCGAGAAACTGGACGGTATCTTCAGGAAACTGAAGGGAAGAGGCCGTCTCGACGAAGAGAATGTCGCTTCCGCGCTGAAGGAGATCCGGATGGCCCTTCTTGAAGCGGATGTCAACTTTAAAGTTGTCAGGAATTTCATTGAGGAGGTCAGGGTCAGGGCTGTTGGTCAGGAGGTTTTTGAGAGCATTACGCCGGGGCAACAGGTCGTAAAAATAGTTCATGACCGGCTTGTTGATCTTATGGGTGGTTCGAGCAGCCAGATTAAATTCTCTGGCAGATTTCCCGCCCCCGTTATGATGGTGGGCCTTCAGGGATGCGGGAAAACAACCACCACGGTTAAACTTGCCAATCACCTGATCGGACAGGGAAACAGGGTTTATCTTGTTTCATCCGATGTTTACAGACCTGCCGCCATAGAGCAGTTACGGGTCCTGGGAGAAAAGGTCCGCGGAGCGGGTATTTATTCCTCAAGAGACCTCCTCGATCCGGTGAAAATCTGTGTTCAGGCTGTCGAAGAAGCCAAACGAAATGGTTACGAGGTGATGCTGATTGATACTGCGGGAAGGCTCCACATCGACGCCGAAATGATGGATGAATTAAAGCGGATCAAAGATGCTGTTAATCCGACGGAAATCATCTTTGTCGCAGATGCCATGACTGGTCAGGATGCGGTGAACGTGGCGGGCAAATTCAACGAGCTGCTGGGCATAGATGGTGTTATATTAACAAAAATGGATGGTGACGCCCGGGGGGGAGCCGCCCTTTCCCTGAAATCCGTCATTGGGAAGCCCATAAAATTCATAGGCGTCGGTGAAAAGATCGATGCCTTTGAAATCTGTCATCCGGAACGGATGGCGTCCCGTATCCTGGGCATGGGGGATATTCTGACCCTGGTTGAGAAGGCGCAGGCTACCGTTGACGAAAAAGCGGCCCGGGAACTTGAGAAGAAAATCAGGAAAAACGAATTCACCCTCGAAGATTTTCGGGATCAAATAAAGCAAATCCGATCCATGGGTCCCCTTCAGGACATTCTCAAGATGATTCCGGGAGTCAGTAAAATAAAAGCCATGAAAGATGTAACGCCGGATGAGAAGGAACTGGTCAAAACCGTGGCTATCATAGATTCCATGACGAGGAAAGAGCGTTTGAACCACCATATTATTGATGGCCAGAGAAGAAAAAGGATCGCCAGGGGAAGCGGGACAACCGTTCAGGATATTAACAAGTTACTGAAAAGTTACGGTGAGATGAGAAAGCTCATGAAAAAAATGACCACGAAGGGAGGCATGAGATCGCTCGGCATGGGTAAATTTCCCTTTTAATAATAAAAAAAATATATTATATAGATCAGTCTCGCAAAAAATTGTAAAAAACTGAGAAGCAGAAAAAATAATAAAATAGTTTTTCAGGAGGTGATGGGTAAGAGAATGGCAGTTAAAATAAGATTGGCACGCTTGGGCGGGAAAAGCAAACCGTACTATAGAATCGTGGTGGCTGATTCCGAGTTTCCAAGGGATGGAAGATTTCTGGAGATTGTCGGGAATTACGACCCCAACAAAAACCCAGCTGAGGTGAATATAAAACAGGATCGAATTGCCGACTGGCTTGGAAAGGGAGCGAAACCGACGGCAACTGTATCCCAGCTGCTCAAGAAGAAGGGAATCAGCGCCGGGGCATAAATCCGTTTAATGTCTTAAATTTGCCTGAAACCTGCAGCAACATGTTCTTCAAAGCCCGCCGCGTACCTGATACGGGGAATGACAGTGAAGGGTGTTTCCATAAAATTCAAATGTCTCAATGGTACCATAATGTTGATGGTCTTACGGTTAACGTCGATATCACGGTGAAGTTAAACTTATAGGGAAATCTGTGGAGGTGGAGACGATGAAAGAGTTGATCAAGTACATAGCCAAGTCTTTGGTTGACAGTCCTGATCAGGTGGAAGTGTCCGAGGTACTTGGCGAGCAGACTTCAGTGATTGAGCTCAGGGTCGCCAAGGAAGACCTGGGTAAAGTGATCGGCAAACAGGGAAGAACCGCAAAAGCCATGAGAACAATCTTGAGTGCGGCGTCAACAAAAATGCGAAAGAGGGCAGTTCTGGAAATTATCGAGTAAGCAGATGGACATCCTCGAAGCGGGTCGGATTGTAAAAACATGCGGCCTGAAGGGTCGCATGAAGGTGTTATCGTATCTGGAATCGAATGATATCCTGCAGTCTCTGGACGAGGTTTCAATAAGAAAGGACATGCAGGTAGAAACCTTTAAATTGAAGGACATCAGGATCAGCGGAAATTGTTTCTTCCTGGATATCGAAGGCATTTCCGATCTTGAAAGCGCAAAAACCCTTGTAGGTTGCGAGGTATTGATTCCGGCGGACAAGCTGGCGGAATTGCCGGATGACGAATATTACTGGCGGGACATCATCGGTCTTGAGGTTTTTACGGAGGATGATCATTATATTGGCAAGATTGAATCGATTTTCGCCACGGGAAGCAACGACGTGTATGTCTGCACGGGAGGAGAGAGAGAGGTTCTCCTTCCTGCCCTTGCCGATGTTGTCCGAAAAATTGATTTGGTGCATAGGAGGATGGTTGTCAGATTGCTTGAAGGATTGTAAAAGAACATGATCAGGTTCGACATCCTTTCCCTGTTTCCGGAGATGTTTGAATCTCCGTTTAAATTCAGTATTCTGAAAAAGGCCGGAGAGAAGGGACTTTTTGATATTCACATTCATAACATCCGTGATTACGCAAAAGACAGGCACAGAGTAACGGATGATGCACCATACGGTGGCGGGGGCGGTATGGTGATGAAAGTGGAGCCCGTTGACAGGGCGCTCACATCCGTCATCGGCGAGCGTAACGGCGCCCTGATCGTTCTTTTAACACCCCAGGGTGAGCCTTTCAGCCAGGCAATCGCCAGAGAGCTTTCGTCTTATTCCCGGATCATCCTTATTTGCGGGCATTACGAGGGTGTGGATGAGAGGGTAAGAAAACACCTGATTGACAGGGAAATTTCCATCGGCGACTATATCCTGACGGGCGGAGAAATATCGGCCATGGTGGTTGTTGATGCCGTTGCCCGTCTTGTCCCCGGTGTTCTTGGAAATGATGAATCGGCTTCCACGGATTCCTTTTCTGATGGTCTTCTGGAATATCCTCATTATACACGGCCGGCTGATTACAAGGGCTGGCTGGTTCCGGAAGTGCTGCTCTCTGGAAATCACCGGGAAATACAGGACTGGAGACGCAGAGAGTCCATCAGGAGAACACGGTTAAAACGGCCCGATCTGTTGAAGAAAGCGGATCTATCGGAAAAAGATAAAGAAATTCTGGAGTCAATTAAAAAAGGGTAAACAATTTGTCATTCCCGCGCAAGCGGGAATCCAGTGTTTATAAAGGTTAGTGAAAGAATGAGGAGGAAATTTTAGATGAACGTTATCGAAATGCTTGAAAAAGAACAAATGAGAGGGGATATTCCCGGTTTCAAATCGGGTGATACCATAAGGGTGTTTGTACGAATCATCGAGGGTCAAAAACAGAGAATTCAGGCCTTTGAAGGCGTTGTCATACGCAAGAGACGGGGTGACAGCCGGTCGAGCTTTACCGTGAGGAAAGTATCCTACGGTGTCGGCGTGGAAAGAACATTTCCTCTTCATTCTCCGGTCATCGACAGGATTGAGGTCGTCACTCGGGGGAGGGTCAGAAGATCCCGTTTATATTATCTGCGCGCTCTCAGAGGCAAGAAGGCGAGAATCAAAGAACTCGGCAAGTAATTATCTGAGATGAACAGCTTCGAACGGCGTGCCCGTCAGCACGGGCATAAAATGATTGCCGGTATTGATGAGGCAGGAAGAGGTCCTCTTGCCGGTCCCGTGGTTGCTGCTGCCGTGATCCTGCCTTTCGATTATGAAAACACGGATATCAGGGATTCAAAGCAGCTTTCAGCAAAAAAGAGAGAAACTCTTTATGAAATTATCAAGCGGGACGCTCTGTCCATCGGCCTCGGGGTGGTTGAAGTTCCTGTAATAGATGCAATAAATATCCTTCGCGCTTCTCTCGTAGCCATGAAAGAAGCAGTATCAGACCTGACCATTCCTCCGGACTATCTTCTCATTGACGGAACAAAGGGCGTTACTTTAAACATAACACAAGAGACCATTGTTAAAGGTGACTCCCGGAGCATTTCTGTAGCCTCCGCCTCCATTATTGCTAAAGTATCAAGAGATAAAATCATGGAGATCTACCACCATCAGTTTCCCCAGTATAATTTTCTGAAAAACAAGGGCTATGGAACGGCGGAACACCGGAATGCCATCCGGAAATACGGGTTCTGCAAGTTACATCGACGTTCTTTCAGCGTCAGGGACAGAAGCATCCTGTCGGCAAACATAGAATTTGACTTTTAAATCGTATCATTAAAGATTGTTATAGCCTGGATTCCGGATCAGCGCTGGAATGATAATAAAGGTTTTTTGTAATGAAGGATTCTTCTATGAAAAGCATGAAGGGATCAGACAGGATACGGACGGGAAAAAAGGGGGAAGATATTGCCGTCGCCTATCTGAAGAAGGAAGGATATGATATTCTCGAACGGAATTATCGATGTCTGTTTGGAGAGGTCGATGTCGTCGCGAAGGATGGGGATACGGTTGTTTTTGTGGAGGTGAAAAGCAGGCGGTCAGAACAGTTTGGTGAACCACAGATGGCCGTGGGTCTGGAAAAGCAGAGGAAACTGTCCCGGATATCCTTGAAATATCTGGAAGAGAGACATCTTTATCCCTGCAATGCGAGATTTGATGTCGTGGCGGTTAAAATCTTACCGGGAGGGGGTAAGGTTGAACTCATTCAAAATGCCTTTGATTTTTTCCTTCGATGATCAAACAGGTATTAGATTATATAGGATAGTGAAAAAAACCCCGCCTGAAGGCGGGGTTTTTCGTGTGAATTAAGTTGGTCCTTTAAAGTGTCAGGATTTGAGGTTCCTTACTTTTTTCATTCGATGGACAGAGTCTTTGATGCGCTTAATATGGCCGCGGCCGAGGCCTTTCACCTCACATCCTGATTCGAAGAAAAGGCGGATTGCCGTATCATCGAGAATGCCGAAACAGTCAATCACCGCGACAGGTTTTCCCGTCATCTTGATGATCTCGTCAATGTTCGGGTTAAGATATGCCTGATGGCGAACCGCGAATACGACTGCGTCCACTCCTTTGAGTGTTTCTGCCATATCCTTTTGAACCCGTAGTCCCGTCAGTTTGCCCTGGTTTCTGAAAAGCCTTGCCCGCGAATGGCCGGGGGCAGGGTAGGAGTCCTGTTTTTCGAATTCCCACCAGTGCTTGACATAAGGATCGTGCACGACGATTTCCCCCCCCATTTCCGTGAGCTTTCGCACCAGAATTTCCGAGCCGCTGTAACGGGTGTCTCCGACGTCTTCGCGATAGGAAGCACCCAGTAAAGCAATTCTGGAGGCGGCAACGATTTTTCCCATGTTTCTCAACGCATCGCGAACCAGCTCGGCGGCGTGCAGCGCACGGGTGTCGTTGATATCTATGGCAAGAGGGGTGATTTTGAAAATGTCATCGTCGAATCCCATCAGGGTCTGGTAAGACCAGACGCCGAGACCGCCGTCCTTGGGAAGGCAATATCCACCTATTCCCGGTCCCGGAAAGATGATGTTGGAATGCGTCGGGCGCATCCGGATGGCTTCAAGCACCTTGATGATGTCCACGCCGTTTCTTTCGGCGAAGGTGCTCCATTCGTTCAGGAAGGCCAGGATCGTGGCACGGTAGGAGTTCTCCACGATCTTGCATGTCTCACTTTCAATGGGCCGGTCAAAGACGGTCAGGGGAAATTTGTCGACATTGATGACATCCGAGAGAAAATCACGGACCCTCTGACGCGCTTTTTCGTTGATGCCGCTGCAGACCCGCCAGAAATCCCGGATGGATGCCACGTACTGGCGCCCCGGCATAACACGCTCGAAGGAGTGCGCCAGCAAAGGCTCATCCTTGATGCCGCGCTCTTCGAAAGCCCGCTTCATGATGGGATAGGCGATGTATTCGGTTGTTCCC
Source organism: uncultured Syntrophaceae bacterium (assembly GCA_964541605.1). GTDB lineage: Bacteria > Desulfobacterota > Syntrophia > Syntrophales > UBA2185 > CAZIQY01. The sequence continues at coordinate 17,369 of CAZIQY010000014.1, forward strand.
GGGGGAACGGTGGTTTCAATCAAGACCAGACACTCGGGCTTGATTTTTTCACCGATGATCTGCATGCTCTCTTCGAGGGCGGCAATATCGGCATGACCCTTTCTGCAATTGCCAAGAACTTCCTTGAAGTAGTCACACTGGACATCGACCACTACCACATCGGCCAGGCTGAGGGCTCCATAGCTGAAGGTGGCTATCAGGGTCTTCTTTTCCTTGACACAACGATGGATCAGCGGTGCAACCTCGGGATCTTCAGCTTCCACGGGGGCTTGACCCATGTTGAGATAGGGGATCTTCCAGTAGGAGCGAGGAGAGGGGCGCTGCATACCGATGACGAATTTGTTCGGTTTTCCCGACACCCGATCGACGGCATCGGCGATGACGCCCGCCATGACAGCGCCGACAAAGCCGACTCCCATGACGACGACGATTTCGCGTCCCATCCGGTGCTGTTTTTCGGCGATTTTCTGCAACCGCTTGATTTCTTTCTCATAGTCTTTCTCTTGTGGCAAAGGGTAGACTTTCCCGTTCGGTGAAACAGATGTGGGTGTCAGTTTTTTCATTTCATCATTTTCCTTTAAGGATGTCATGATTATTCAGGCTTCTTATGCCAGTTCCAGGCAGTTCTGATAATGACTGCCAGATCGTCGTGCTGTGGTTTCCAGAGTAATTCCTTTCTTATCTTGTCCGAACTGCCGATAAGGGCGGGGGGATCGCCCTCCCGCCTTTTCCAGTCGGTTGCGATGATGGTTTTCCCCGTAATTGCTCGTGCCGTTTCAATCACTTCTTTTACGGAAAAACCGCTTCCGTTTCCCAGGTTGAAGGATTTGCTGGAGCCGCCGTTCATAAGGTAATTCAACGCCCGAAGATGCGCCTCGGCCAAGTCAGTGACGTGGATATAGTCCCGGATGCAGGTGCCGTCTGGAGTGTTGTAGTCTGTTCCGAAAATCTTGACGTCCTCCTTTTTGCCGAGCGCGGCATCCAGAACGAGAGGGATTAGATGTGTTTCGGGATCGTGGCGCTCGCCGATCTCTCCTCCCGGATCGGCTCCGGCTGCGTTGAAATATCTCAAGTTGACGTGACTGATCCCGTATGCGCTGTCAAAGTCTTCTAAAATTTCCTCTACCATGAGCTTGGTTTTTCCGTAAGGATTAATGGGGTGCCGGGGGTGTTTCTCGGTAAGGGGAATCCATTCGGGGAGGCCGTAAATGGCGCAGGTGGATGAAAAAATAAAATGGCGTACATGGAATTCTCTCATGACATCAAGGAGGTTCAAGGTATTGACGACATTGTTCCAGTAATATCTTGAGGGATCGGTGACAGATTCACCCACATAGGCAAAACCTCCGAAATGCATCACTGCCTCGATATGGTATGTTTTAAAGCAGCTCCGGAGGTCTTCTCTGTTTGCCAGGTCGCCGAAAAAGAATTCTCCCCACTTCACGAATTCACGGTGCCCGTAAACCAGGTTGTCAAAGACAACCGTTTTGTAACCGCTTTGACTGAGGAGCTTGTTGGTATGGGCGCCGACATAACCCGCTCCGCCTGTAATCACGATCATTGGGATTCCTCTTTATTGATAATATTTTCTCTGGTACCAGGCTGCTGTTTGCAGCAGGGCATCTCGAAAAGAGATAGCCGGTTCAAAATCCAGATATTTTCTGGCGAGCGAAATGTCTGCCCAGGAATGACGGATATCTCCCGCCCTTGCATCCTTGTAGATGGCGGTTGCATTAGAATGAAGGATGGCTTCCAATTCATTCAGCAATTCGTTGATCGGCACCTGCCTGCCGCAGCCGATGTTAAATGTTTTTCCCGCCGCATCCGGGAGTTCACAGGCCAGACAGTTTGCCCTGACGACATCGTCGATATAAATAAAATCCCGGGATTGCCGGCCGTCACCATAGACGATGGGTGATTTCCCTGACAGGAGCGCCTCAATAAATTTCGGGATGACGGCAGCATATTCCGATGCCGGGTCCTGTTTCGGTCCAAAGACGTTAAAGTAACGAAGGGCGACTGTCTCCAGACTGTAAATTCTGTGAAATAGCCGGCAATATTCTTCCCCCGTCAGCTTATTGATGGCGTAAGGAGAAAGGGGAGCCGGCTTCATGGTTTCGACTTTAGGCGATGTAGCGTCGTCTGTATCGCCATAAACGGCAGTTGAAGAGGCAAAGACGAATTTCTTGACACCTGCGTCCCTGGAAGCAACAAGCATATTCAATGTGCCGGTGATGTTGATGTCATTTGCCAGCACCGGGTCATCCACGGACAGAGGGACGGATGCCAGAGCAGCGTGATGCAGGACATAGTCGGCGCCACTGACGGCCTGACGGCAGGTATCCGGATCCCGGATATCGCCTTCGATGACTTCAATCGCGGAAGTTATCGGAAAATCAAGATTTACCCGTTTACCAGAGGAGAAATTATCCAGAATACGAACGGAGTTTCCCTTTTCCAGCAAGGCTCCCGCAAGGCTGGACCCGATGAATCCGGCGCCGCCGGTGATTAAATAACGCATATCAACGTCCTATATTCCAATGAATTCGTTTAAATCTCTATCAAAGTCTGATTATCTTACATGTAGGGTTCAACGAGGGATGACACGTAGCGGCTGATGGCAATGCATGATGTCAGCCCGGGTGATTCCATGCCGATGAGATTGATCATCCCCGGGAAGTCGCTGTCCTTTTCATCTCTCACGATGAAATCCCGGTAAGGCTCGCCCGGTCCCTGTAGCTTCGGGCGGATGCCGCACATATCCGGATAGAGGGCATCCATGCTGATGCCGGGGAGATACTTCCTGATGGAAAGGTAGAAGGGCTCCTTCCTCGATTCGTCGATGGAATATTCGATTTCGCTGATGTACTGGCTGTCCGGCCCGAACTTGACACGATTACCCATGTCAAGAGTGGCATGGGTGCCGAGGGTTTCAGTGTTTTTCGGCGGGACGGGATAAACGAGGTGATTCAGTTTCGCAGCCGGCGACATAGAAAAATAATTTCCTTTGCAGTATTTCAGGCGGTAGTCCTTTTGGTCGATGTCGATACCGGCGAGTCTGGCGATCCGATCAGAATAAAGGCCGGCGCTGTTGATCAGCACGCGGGTGCGGAACCGATATTCTCCGGAGTTGGTTTCCAGTTCGTATGTTCCGTTTCCCATATGGATGGCCGTAACTTCGGAGCGGAAGGCGACAATGGCGCCGTTGGCCTCCGCATTGATACAGAAAGAACGCATCAGGCTGTGGGAATCAATGATGCCGGTGGACGGCGAGAACAGAGCGGCCTTGGCATTCACCTCCGGTTCTAGAGATCGGACCTGCCGCCGCCCCAGCAGGGTCAGATCCTCCACACCGTTTTGTTCGGCATGTTTGCGGATGTCCTCCAGCTCCCGGCACTCGTCATCATCGGTGGCGACGATCAGTTTCCCGAGCCTTTTGTGGGGGATATTTCGTTTCCTGCAGACTTCGTACAGGAGGCGGTTTCCCTCCGTGCAGAAGACGGCTTTCAGAAAGCTGGACGGGTAATAAATGCCAGCATGGATCACCTCGCTGTTGCGGCTGCTGGTTTCTTGGCCGAAGCCGGTGTTTTTTTCCAAAACAAGCACGTGATCATATTTTGCGGAGAGTTCCTCCGCGATGGCAAGCCCAATGACCCCGGCGCCGATAACCGTTATATCAAAAAGGGGAAGAGGCATTTAAAAATGTGTCAGGGCGGGCTTTCCGGTGGGAAAGACGTTGAAGCCGATCTCGAAGCATCGTCTGTGATCGAGGATGTTCCTGCCGTCAAAAATGGAGGCCGGCTTGATCATCCGGTCAAAGATTTTCTGGTAGTCGAGGTTGCGGAAGAGATCCCATTCCGTCAATACGGCGATCGTGTGGCACCCTTCGGCCGCCTTGTAGGGGTCTTCGACGAAAGCAACCCTGCCGTCTATCCCGGCCAGATCTGCGCGGGCGTTTTTGAGGGCCTTCGGGTCTGTAATAATGATTTCCGCCTTTTCTTCGAGGAGCCTTCTGGCGATGAAAATGGCAGGGCTTTCCCTCGTGTCCCCGGTGTTGGCCTTAAAAGCGAAACCATAGAGGCAGATTTTCTTGTCTGCCAGTGTATTGAACATGGCCGTCATCATGTTCCGAATGAAGCGCTCCTTCTGGTATTCATTGATCTTCACGACACCCTCCCAGTAATCGGCAACTTCGTTGAGGCCATAGTGCCTGCAAAGGTAAACGAGATTCAGGATGTCTTTCCTGAAGCAGGAGCCGCCGAAACCAATGCTTGCATTCAGGAATTTCGGACCGATCCGGTTGTCCATGCCTACGGCTTTTGCCACTTCAGCAATGTCGGCATCCGTCTTTTCGCAGAGGGAGGAAATGGCATTGATGGATGATATTCTCTGAGCGAGAAAGGCGTTTGAGACGATCTTGGAGAGCTCGCTGCTCCAGATGCTGGAGGTGATGATCTTCTCATGCGGGACCCAGTTGGCGTAAATGTCCACCAGGACTTTGCGAGCCTTGAGACCGCTTTCCGTCTCATGCGAGCCGATGAGAACCCGGTCCGGATTCTCCAGGTCTCTTACGGCCGTGCCTTCCGCCAGAAACTCGGGGTTGGAAAGGACATCGAAAGAAATTGCGTTGTTCGAAGAGTTCAGGATGTTTTCCATGGCCTGGGCTGTCTTGACGGGTAGGGTGCTCTTTTCGATGACGATCTTGGATGATCGGGCATATTGAAAGATTTGACGGGCTGTCTTTTCCCAGAACTGGAGATCCGCCGCCATGCCGGCGCCCACACCAAAGGTTTTTGTCGGCGTATTGACACTGACAAAAATAATGTCGTTTTCCTGGATGCCTCGGGGGATATCGGTGCTGAAAAAAAGGTTTCTTCCCCGTGTCTTCCGGATGATATCGTCAAGACCCGGTTCATAAATGGGGAGTTCATCGGAGTTCCATTCGTCAATACGGGCGGGATTGATATCCACCACTGTTATCCGGCAGTGAGGACATTTTGACGCAAGTACCGCCATTGTGGGACCGCCAACGTAACCGGCGCCGATACACAGAATATTTTTTTTAAAGGTCATGGTTTATCCTCTGACACGAATGTCTCTACACGGAGGTTACATTAATTGGCGGAAGTATTCGATCGTTTTCCGGAGGCCGTCTTCAAGGTGGATTTTCGGTTGCCAGCCAAGCATTTCCCCTGCGAGAGAAATGTCTGGTTTGCGTTGTGTCGGATCATCCTGGGGGAGGAGATTGAAGATGATTTTCGATGGGCTTTTTGTCATTCGAATGACGGTTTCCGCCAGGTCGATAATGCTGAATTCGACGGGATTTCCCAGATTGACTGGTCCTAAAAAGCTGTCGGAGGTATCCATCAACCGGACCAAACCGTCAATCATGTCATCCACATAACAGAATGACCTTGTCTGTGTCCCGTCCCCGTAAACGGTGATATCTTTTCCCTTCAATGCCTGGACGATGAAATTACTGACGACACGTCCGTCATCCTGCGCCATCCTCGGCCCATAGGTATTGAATATTCTTGCGATTTTAACACATACCCCGTTCTGCCGGTGGTAATCCATCATCAGGCATTCCGCAGCCCGCTTGCCCTCGTCGTAGCAACTCCTGATACCGATGGGGTTAACCCTGCCCCAGTAATCTTCCCGCTGGGGGTGAACTTCCGGGTCTCCGTAAACTTCGGAGGTGGAAGCCTGGAGAATCTTTGCCTTCAGGCGTTTTGCCAGCCCGAGGGTATTGATGGCGCCCATGACATTGGTCTTGATCGTCTTGATGGCGTTGTATTGGTAGTGAACCGGGGAAGCCGGGCACGCCAGATTGTAAATTTCATCAACTTCGAGAAAGATCGGATTGACAATGTCATGGCGGATAAGCTCGAAACGGGGATTGCTGAGCAGATGGATGATATTTTCTTTGCTTCCGGTGAAAAAGTTATCGAGGCAGAGAACGTCGTTTCCCTGTCCGATGAGCCGGTCACATAAATGAGAGCCCAGGAAACCCGCGCCGCCGGTAATAAGAATTTTTTTCATACATCAAGACCCCAAAAATTACAGCTCCGCCTTCTCAATTACAAAAAAAGCCTTTATACCACTTCTCATTCTGCAGATTTTACGTTCACTTATGCACGAATACGGAGTCGGCGTCCTCAGGAGGTAAGGATGGCTGTCCGCGGAACTTCTCTCCGCATTTTCTGTAAATGGTGTTTCAAATTGCAGTATTTTAAAGGTTTCATGATATTGAGGAGCTTGGTTTTTGTGGAAATTATTAATAATGTCTGTTATTAAACGAAAACTTTGTTTCGAGTCAATGAAAATATTGAAACCTTTTTCCCGGGCGACTCCGCCTGCAGGGCGGGGAGCATTGATGAAACGCCATGAATGAAAACAGAGATTCGGATAAGGGCATTTTATATATTGTCGCGACCCCGATCGGAAACCTGGAAGACGTAACCTACCGGGCGGTGCGCATCTTGAAGGAAGTGCATCTGATCGCTGCGGAGGACACCAGGAGGACCGCAAAGCTCCTTCGCGCTTATGCAATTGAGACACCTGTAACCAGTCTTTATGATCAGAACGAGCGCAGGAAAAGCATGTACCTGATCAATAAGCTGAAGAAGGGGTTGAATGTCGCCTATGTGTCCGATGCTGGAACGCCCGGGATATCGGATCCCGGATACGAACTGGTTCGTCAGGCCATTCTACACGATATCCGGATTATTCCGGTGCCGGGAGTATCGGCGGTTATTACCGCATTGAGTGTTTCCGGCCTTCCCACCGATGCTTTCATTTTCTATGGCTTCCTGCCTTCAAGAGCCATGAAGAGAAAAGCATTGTTAACATCTATAGTGAATGAAGAAAAGACCCTTGTTTTTTATGAATCTCCGAAACGGCTGGTATCGACGCTTCAGGATATGGAAAATGTCTTCGGAGACAGGAAAATCGTTGTATTGAGGGAACTGACAAAAGTTTTCGAAGAGATTTTTCGGGATACCATTTCCCATGTCATTGGTGCACTGGAGGGAAGGGGCATCAGGGGAGAAGTGACTCTGATTGTAGCAGGCCGGGACAAGATTATCCCGGGATATCCGGACGATGAAATCCGCAACCGGTTGCAGAAGTTATTGAAGGAGACGAAACTATCACGGCGGGATGTCATCGGGAAATTGGCACAGGAGTTGGGAATATCCAGGACAAGGATATACCGCATGGCCAATTTACTATTTCCTTGAACTGTTAAATCAGGTATGATATCTCACCCGCTTAAGGATAGCCAGCGATTCAAAAAATAACACGGCAGGTCTGATCATGGATGCGATATCAAAACACTTGGTAGGGGTGCTCCAGAACGACAAAGACCGAACGGTTGATACAAACAGCAACGAAGAGTCTTTGATCGATGGACGTCTTTTGAGAGCGGATGACAAGGTTTATGACCTTGTCGATGTTGTCGAAGACGATGAAATTCCCGGAGATAAAGATGAACAGGAAATCATCGTGATAGACGGGCGGGTCTATCAGAGGATCATGAACCCCGATGATAAAGTTTTCGACCTTGCCGATGTAATTGAAGAAGGTCGCCATGATGAGATTGCACGGCAGGTTTCTGAGATTGCAGAACGGGTTGCAAGGGAAATCATCCCGGATATTGTTGAGAAGGTCATCAGAGAAGAAATTGAAAAGTTGAAAGGATGAAACGACTGAAAAAACTTTTTATATCGTTGCTCGCATTATGCATGGTTTTTGGGTGCGCATCGAAAATCCCCCATCGGGTGGTTCCCGATTACAATAAAAAGGATATGCGGTTGATTGCCGTGATGCCCGTGAAAAATGAAACGACGGATGTAAAAGCCGCTCAGATGCTTCGGGAAAAAATCGTCAACGAGCTTTATTTCAAGGGGTACCCGAAGATCCCCCCCGGCGTCATTGATGAAAAACTGTCTTTCGTCTACGGAAAAATGGCGGATTCCAAGCAGGGAAATATTCCGCCGAGGATTGTTGGGAACCTTTTAGGTGTGAACGCGGTTCTATATAGCACCCTCGAACAGTGTAAAACGTCATTTGTTCTTTTTTATGCTCCAACGAGCATTTCCATAACCTTTGAAATGCGAAGCGCAAAAACGGATGAAACCCTCTGGAGCACACAGTATGGTACAACTAAAAGATGTTATAGTTTTTCAAGAAGGCAGCTTGAAATGGAAGCATCTCAGGTTTATGAATCGGCCATTCAGGAAGTATTGGACAAGGCCATGGAAACCCTTCCCGATGGCCCCGACATTTGAAATGGGTACCACAGTTGCGGCCATCCCTAACCAGATTGCATAAAGCGAGGAGATACCGATGAAAAAAACCATCATTTTTTTGTTCTTGTTTTCCTTGATGTTTGCCGGGTTTAACCAAGCGGATGCCAAAAGGTTGATGGAGCTGAAAATCGGAAAGGGTGAGGCGAGAGTCAATCGGCTTGACGGTTCGGCCCAGGTTCTACGTTCCGGTAAAACAACGTGGCGGTTCCTGAAGGCAAAAGACACCCTCCGGGGAGGTGACGAGGTCCGAACCGGTTCCAGAACGAGACTTGAGTTGATCATGCCGGACTATTCAGCTGTTCGTTTTGCAGATAATTCCCATTTTAAAATTCTTCAGCTTCAGGCAGGGGATGAAACCAAGCCGAGAAATGTGAAAGTGCATGTGGCCGTCGGCAGGAGTTGGGCCAATTTAAGCCGTGCTGTCGGGAAAAAGGGCCAGTTTAATCTGTCCTGTGACAATGCTGTTGCTGGAGTCAGGGGCACCATTTATCGCATGAATGTTGAACAGGATAAATCGGCACTGGTCAGAGTTTATGACGGGCAGGTAGCTGTCTCAGGAGGAGGGACGGACGAAGAGAGAAAGCCCGTTTTCGGTCCGCCCCAGAAGGTTGCCGGTCCCAAACCGGTTCCCGGGCCGAGAAAGGTCAGCATGGAGGAGTGGGTCTACATCATCAAATCGATGCAGCAGATTAGGATCGGATCGGACGGAAAAGCCGACAAGCCCCGTGATTTTACCGAACAGGAGGATCGGGATGACTGGGTAGACTGGAACAAGTCCCAAGACAACGAATTGAAATCCATGACCGAATAGCGGGTTTAGATGAATATCCCCAATTTCTTATCACTCTTGAGAATTCTTCTTGTTCCTGTAATGGTGATCTTTCTCATGCAGAACGCCTTTTTGAAGGCGATTGTCGTTCTGGCCGTCTCGGGTCTTACAGATGCCCTTGACGGTTTTCTGGCAAGAATCCTGAATCAGCAGACCACACTGGGCGCCTATCTGGATCCGATTGCAGACAAGGCGCTCCTGGCAAGTTGTTTTATCACTCTTTCCATCAAAGGGATCATGCCGGGCTGGCTGACAGTGATTGTCATCAGTAGGGATTTTATCATCCTGTTAGGGGTTGCGGTGCTGTCCATGATGTCCATGCCTTATGATATCCGTCCGGCTTTTATCAGCAAGGTGACGACGGCGATACAACTCATCATGGTTCTGTTCACGCTTTTGTTTCGCTCGTTGCCGGGATTGCTTGATTACCAGTGGATAATGTTTCTGCACTGGCTTACAGCCTTCTTCACCATCACTTCAGGTTTGAATTATATGTTCAGGAAGATCAGGATGAACAGCGCCCGGATATAAATGCCGGTTAATTTGATCGGACAAGATATTTGCCTTGACACAACAGTAATTTATTGTTAAAAGCGCTGTCTATTTAAGGAATTCCCTGATGTAGGCACGTAGCTCAGGGGGAGAGCGCCATCCTGACGCGGTGGATGTCCAGGGTTCAAATCCCTGCGTGCCTACCATTTAAATATAGATCTCCGGACATGATAAATTAAGTCGGTAAGTGGTAAGGGCATCAGCAGGAAATCATTGATGATGCCCTTTCTTTAATATGGAAGCAGAGAAATTTGAAAAGGATTTTTTGTCAGTCTGCGCCTATAGAGAGTTTAAACGTTGTTGTATTCGTATTGTCGGATGTTCGTTTATGAGTGATATCAGTGTTATTTTGCCGGATGATTCGGAACGAAGGTGCCCCGTCGGCACGACCGTCAGGGATTTCATCCGTTCGTGGAAGCCCGAAGTCCTTTCCTCGACCGTTGCGGCGAAACTGAATCACACTCCCGTTGATTTGAGCCATCCTATCTTCGAAAACGCGGCACTTTCACTCATTGATATTACATCCAGAGAAGGGCTGGAAATTCTCCGCCACAGCATCTCTCACGTCATGGCGCAGGCGGTTCAGGATATTTTCAAAGGGGTTCAGATCAGTATCGGCCCTGCCACGGAAGATGGGTTTTATTATGATTTTGATTACCCGGAGGCCTTTACACCCGATGATTTTGAAAAGATCGAGGCCCGTATGCGAGAAATCATCTCTTCTGATTCTCAATTTATCCGTAAGGAACTTTCCCGGGAGGGGGCTGTTGATTTTTTCCAAAACAGGGGAGAGACTTACAAGATAGAGCTTCTGAAGGATCTGCCGGAGGATGTGAAAACCGTCAGTCTTTACCATCAGGGCGATTATGTGGATCTGTGCCGCGGCCCCCATATCCCGTCGACGGCCATGATCAGGGCATTTAAGCTGTTGTCCCTGGCAGGCGCATACTGGCGGGGTGATGAGAAGAACAGAATGCTCCAGCGTATCTATGGGACAGGGTTCGCAACGAAAGAAGAGCTTGCCGATTATCTCCATGTCATCGAAGAGGCGAAAAAGAGAGATCACAGGAAATTGGGGAGGGAACTGGACCTTTTCCAGTTGAACGAGGAAGCGGGACCGGGTCTCGTCATTTTTCACCCGAAGGGCACCATGCTCCGGATGATCATCGAGAACTGGGAAAAAGAGGAACATCTGAAACGGGGATACGAGATGGTCATGGGCCCCCAGATTCTGAAGGTGGATCTGTGGAAGAAGTCCGGTCATTTTGACCACTACCGCGAGAATATGTATTTTACCGAGGTGGAAGAACAGGCCTATGGGATAAAGCCCATGAACTGTCTTTCCCACATGCTCATATATAAGTCTAAAATCCGGAGTTACAGGGATTTGCCGCTGAGATACTTTGAGCTTGGCACCGTCCACCGTCATGAAAAGACCGGGGTACTGCATGGCCTGATGAGGGTCCGCCAGTTCACCCAGGATGATGCCCATATCCTGTGCACACCGGAGCAGCTCAATGATGAAATCACGGCCATTGCTGATTTCGTGGCTTACGCCATGAAGATTTTCGGATTTGAGTACGAAGTGGAACTCAGTACACGACCGGAAAAGTCGATCGGTTCCGATGCGGACTGGGAAATGGCGACGGAGGCACTTTCGAATGCCCTGAAACATAAACAGATGACCTATGAGATCAATGAGGGCGATGGCGCTTTCTACGGGCCAAAAATTGACTTCAAACTGAAGGACGCCCTGAAGAGAAAATGGCAGTGTGCAACCATCCAGTGCGATTTTACCCTGCCGGAGCGGTTTGATCTCAGTTATGTCGGCATGGATGGAGACAGACACCGTCCGGTTATGCTGCACAGGGTCATCCTGGGCGCAGTCGAGCGGTTCATGGGCGTGTTGATCGAACACTACGCCGGGGCTTTCCCGGTATGGCTGTCGCCGGTTCAGGCGGTTCTGATGACCGTAACGGACAATCATATTCCCTATGGTGAAAAGGTTTATCACGTGTTATACGATGCGGGTATCCGGGTCGAAAGAGATTTCAGAAATGAAAAGCTGGGATACAAGATAAGAGAGGCGCAGATGCAGAAAACCCCCTATATGCTGGTCATAGGCGACCGGGAGGTTGAGTCGGAATATGTTTCACCAAGACAGAGGGACGGCAAAAACCTCGGCGCTATCGGTGTGGGTGCGTTTATCGATCTGGTCAGAGAGAAATGCAGACAGTATCGATAAGTCAATTTTGTCAGGAGGTGACCTATAGTTAAGGAGTTAAATATAAATAACGAAATCAGGGCAACGACTGTCAGGGTCATTGATGAGGGCAAGCAGTTGGGGATCATACCTCTGTCGGATGCCCTGGAGATGGCTGCCAAGGCGGGCCTGGATCTGGTGGAGGTGTCGCCAAATTCGACGCCGCCCGTATGTCGAATCATGGATTACGGGAAATTCAGATACCAGCAGAGCAAGAAGCAGCAGGTGGCAAAAAAGAGCCAGAGTATTATCCAGGTCAAGGAAATCAGGATAAGACCGAAGACGGAGGAACATGATTTACAGGTAAAAATCAGGCAGATCAGGAAATTCCTCGGTCAGAATGACAAGGTGAAAGTGGCTATGATGTTCAGAGGGCGTGAGATTGCTTATGCCGATATGGGCAGGAAAATCATGGATGACATAAAGACTGAACTGGCGGACATCTGTATCATTGATCAGCATCCGAAGGTGGAGGGCAGAAACATGGTCATGATCCTGTCGCCGAAGAAATAAGAACATAGCGGGGCTCAGTTTTAAAACTAAGCGCATCGCAATTCATTTTTATACAGGGGTAATGTAATGCCAAAATTGAAAACACACAGAGGAGCGGCAAAGCGATTTTCTCTGACGGGAACAGGACGGGTGAAACGGAGTAAGGCCTATGCCAGCCATATCCTCACGAAAAAAACAACGAAGAGAAAGAGAAATTTGAGGAAGTCCGCCATTCTCGATGAGCGCGACACAAGAGGAATCAAGAGACTGATTCCGTATCTATAGGTTTTTGATCAGAATAATGATCATAGATAGGGGAGTTTCACATATTACAGCAGGAGATCAATTAAGATGCCAAGGGTAAAGAGAAGTGTTCATGCCAAGAAAAAGAGAAGAAAGATTCTGAAACTGGCAAAGGGATATTTTGGGGCCAGAAGCCGGTTGTTGAGAACGGCGACAGAAGCGGTAGACAGGGCAATGAAGTATGCCTACAGGGACAGAAGAGTCAGGAAGCGTGATTTCAGGAAGCTCTGGATCGCAAGAATTAATGCCGCTGCCCGCATCAACGACATCACATACAGCCGTCTGATCGACGGAATGAAGAAATCGGGAGTGGAAATCGACAGGAAGATTCTCGCCGATATCGCCATTCATGATCCGCAGGCCTTTTCTGAAATCGTTAACGTTGCAAAGGGTAAACTGGTGGCATGATCGAAGAGCTTGACGATCTGCAGAGGAAAGCAGAGGCCGAGCTTGCTGCTGCCGGCACCGAAGCGGAGTTCCTTTCCATCAGAACCCGGTATCTGGGGCGAAAAGGTCTTTTAACGGGGGTTCTTCGCAACATCGGTCAGGTGGAGCCTGAAAAGAGGCCCTTGTTTGGAAAACGCAGCAATGAGATCAAGGAACTCCTTGCGGAAAAAATTGAAAAAGCCCTTGAGGAGATTGCCGTCCTGAAAAAGGATGAAGTTCTCCTTCGCGACAGGATTGATGTAACCCTGCCAGGCAAGAGGGTAAAGTACGGCAGGGTTCATCCCATCATACAGGTCAGCCGGGAGATATGCGATATTTTTGCCGGACTCGGATTTGCCGTCGTAGAGGGTCCTGAGGCCGAGCTGGATTACTATAATTTTGAGGCCCTGAATATTCCCAAAGACCATCCTGCCCGTGACATGCAGGATACGTTTTATATAGAAGAAAATATTGTCCTTCGCACCCACACCTCACCGGTCCAGATCAGGATCATGGAAAAGCAGAAACCCCCGGTGAGGATTCTATCGCCCGGGCGCGTGTATCGCCCCGATTCGGATATCTCGCATACGCCCATGTTTCACCAGATTGAGGGTCTGCTGGTTGATCGGGGCATTACTTTCGGAGACCTGAAAGGAGTTCTCGCGTCCTTTGTCAGGCAGATGTTCGGAGAAGACACGGCCCTGAGATTCCGCCCCAGCTTTTTCCCCTTTACCGAACCGAGCGCGGAAGTCGATATCCGGTGTGTCATGTGCCGCGGCGCCGGCTGCCGTGTATGCGGTCAGAGCGGCTGGCTGGAGATTCTGGGGTCAGGGATGGTTGATCCCGAGGTATTTAAGAGCGTTAATTATGATTCGGAAGAGTTTACAGGTTTTGCCTTTGGCCTTGGTCTGGAGCGAATCGCCATGCTGAAGTTCGGAATATCGGATATCCGGCTGTTTTTTGAGAACGACATGAGATTTTTAGAGCAGTTTTAAGATTATGCTGGTCAGTTTAAAATGGCTTAAAGATTATGTGGACATTGACCTTTCTGCGACGGAACTCGCAGACAGGCTGACCATGTCCGGTCTGGAAGTGGATGCCGTCCATGAAACGGTGCCCGCCTTTTCCGGTGTCGTCGTTGCAAAAATTCTTTCCGTGAAGCCCCACCCCGATGCGGAAAAATGTTTTCTCTGTAATGTCACCACGGGAGAAGCTGTGTATCCTGTTGTCTGCGGTGCAGGAAACATTCGTGCCGGCGATGTCGTTCCCCTGGCAAAAGTGGGAGCGGCCATACCGGGCGGTTATACCATCAAAAGTTCGAAGATCCGCGGGGAATTGTCGGAAGGGATGCTCTGTTCGGAGCAGGAACTCGGTATCGGAGATGACGTCTCGGGAATCATGATTCTTTCGAAGGATTTTTCTCCCGGCAGGGATCTGGCCGATGTCATTGATCTGAAGGATACGGTTTTCGATATCGGGATCACCCCCAATCGATCAGACTGCCTGAGCATCGTCGGAATTGCGCGGGAGGTTGCTGCAATTACGGGAGCGAAAATCCGGTATCCCCAAATCACGTTGTCTGAAAGCGAAGAAGACGTTCACGGGATAACGTCGGTTAAAATACAGGATCCGGATCTTTGCCCCAGATACAGCGCCAGGATGATCAGAAACGTGAAGATAGCCCCATCACCGCTGTGGATGCGCCGGCGGCTTGAAGCCGTGGGACTCCGCGCCATCAACAACATTGTTGATATCACAAATTTTGTAATGATGGAGTGGGGCCAGCCCCTTCATGCGTTTGATTTCCGGTTTCTTGAAGAGGGACGCATTGTGGTCAGAAGATCCCGGGAAGGAGAGCGCTTTACATCCCTTGATGAGAAAGAACGCATTCTTAGACCCGAAACACTGCTGATCTGTGACGGGGTCAAACCGGTGGCGATTGCCGGCATCATGGGTGGCTTGAACTCCGAAGTCAAGGAGGATACGGAAACGATTCTTCTGGAGTCAGCCTATTTTAATCCATCCTCGATCCGCATATCCGCAAAGTGGCTGGGAATGAATACGGATGCTGCTTTCCGGTTCGGGCGGGGGGTGGATCCTGACGGTGTGATCAGGGCATCTGACAGGGCGGCACAATTAATGGCTGAAGTGGCCGGGGGAATTGTTTGCAAAGGGTGTGTCGATGAATATCCCCAGACCGTTCAGACCACCGCTCATATTCCTTTGAGGGCTAAAAGGGTGAACGATATCCTTGGAACGGATATCGGAGACAATGAAATCGTCGGGACGCTGAAAGCAATCGAAATGGAGGTTCATAAAAAGGGGGAAGGGAGATACGACGTAACCCCGCCCACGTACCGTGTTGATATTACAAGGGAGATCGATCTGATAGAGGAAGTTGCCAGACTGTACGGATATGACCGAATTCCGGTAACCCTTCCTGACGTTTCCGTCATGACGTCTGCCGGAGAACGCAAAAAGATACTTGAATATAGAATAAGGGAAGTCCTTAAGGGTTCCGGCTATACCGAGATTATCACGTACAGCTTCATTTCACCCGATTCGGTTAATATCCTGGGCCTGAATGAAGATGACGAGAGGAGAAATCTTGTAAAGATAAAAAATCCCCTGACGGAAGATCAGGCGGTTATGCGTTCCACTCTCGTGTATGGACTTCTCGAAGCAATGAAAAAGAATGCTTATGCCGGATGTTTCAAACTCCGTATATTTGAAATGGGGAGAATTTTCATCCATAAAAGAGAGGGCGAACTTCCTGTCGAAAAGAACCGGCTTGGAGGCCTCCTTACGGGATTGAGAAATGATGACATCTGGTCTTCAAAGGAGATGAACGGGGATTTCTACGACCTGAAGGGCTGTATAGAAAATATCCTCGATGACCTTAAGATACCCGGCGTACATTTCACGTCGGATCATGGAGAGTCTCTTCTGCATCCGGGAAAATCCTGCGCGATTTACGCAGGAAATCAAATGCTTGGTTTCTTGGGCGAGATTCATCCGGACATTCTGATTAAGATGGATTTGAAGAACCCGGCTATTGTTTTTGAAATGGATATGGATATTCTGGCGGCATGCTATTCCGGGCTGATTGTCTATCGTGAGCCACCCAAATTTCCATCTGTTACAAGAGATGTGGCCTTTCTGGTGTCGCAGAGACTCGAAGCCGAAGAGATGCTCCGCCTCGCCAGGAGTAAAAATAAAGAATTGCTTGAAAAAGTGAGTATTTTTGATGTATATTCGGGGAAAAGCGTTCCACAGGGAATGAAGAGCCTGGGATTGAGGTTTGCCTATCGTGCGTCTGAGCGAACATTAACGGACGATGAAGTGAATGAGATTCACGGTGCCATTATTAAGAGGATGGCTGATGTAACCGGAGCAAAAATCAGGGGAGAAGAACGTTAGGGGTCAAGATTTTTAGGAGGAGAAAGATGACAAAGATCGATATTATTCAGGATGTATATGAAAAGCTTGGGTTTTCAAAGAAGGATTCAGCGAATATTGTTGAGTCGGTTTTTGAAATCATGAAGGATGGTCTTGCCCGCGGGGAGAAAATCAAGATTTCCGGGTTCGGCAATTTTTCCGTCAAAGACAAGAAATCTCGCAGGGGCAGAAACCCCCAGACCGGTAGTGAGATAGAAATATCTGCCAGAAAGGTGCTGACTTTCAAATCAAGTCAGGTGCTCCGTAAGGCCCTGAATGGGTGAGCAGATAATTTTATTCAGCTCTAAGAACAAAATCCTAAATTCTAAACAAGTCCAGATCTCTATTTGGATTTTATTTAATGTATTTGAATGGTCTTTCTCTAACAAAATCCAAAGATTTTGATTCTGTTTAGAGTTTGGAAATTAGGATTTAGGATTTATATGGACACAACCATTCCAGACAAGACATATTTTCGGATCGGTGAGGTCAGCAAAATCCTCGGGGTCGATCCTTACGTTGTCAGGTATTGGGAATCAGAGTTCAAATCCGTCAAACCGATTCGCACAAAATCATATCAGCGGCTATATCGAAGAAAGGATGTGGAGGAGCTTTTGATTATAAAAAAACTCCTCTATACGGACCATTACACGATCCGTGGCGCGAAGCGTCAATTATCAACAACCAAGGGCGAGACAATACCAGACGATCAGTATCGCGACCGTGAAATCCTGACTGAAATAAAAAAGGTATTGAGAGAGATCAAGGATATCGTCAATTGAAAAAGGGGACGGAGATCAGGGATCAGGGGTTAGGGAATAGAAAAGAATTTATAAAAATTCCCTGCTCCCTGACCCCTGATTTCTTAGTGTTTGGCTGATCTTTTGGAGGCCTTAAGCGGATTGATCTTTTGCGTAACCTCTTTGATTTCCCTTTTGACGTGAGTGGCGGTCGGACAGTATCCGGATAGCCACTTGCTGGCGGGATCTGGATAGACTTTACAGTACTGACCTGAAGAAAACTCTAAAACCTTATTGCAACTTTCGCACTTGTCAATAATAACATGACAGCTGCCTCCATTGAACCCACAACCCTTCTTGGTCATGAAGGCACATTCCGATCCAACCTTGATGGTTTGACAGACCATTGGAATCACACCCCTTTCTTTATGTTTAGTTTTATCAAATTAACTGCTCTTCTTAAAGTTGCGCTAGCTAACAAATATTAAAATTCATGTCAAGGGAAAAATGCAAAAAAGTGCTTCCATGTTAAGTTTTTGCAAATGGATCTCACTGATTGGTGTCTAATGAATTGACTTCATAAGCCGTTCATGTTAGGCAGGCACTGCTGAAAGTGTTGGTCTTTATGATAGAAATAAAATCCTTTGAAATCAAAAACAAGCTGGGTCTTCATGCGAGGGCTGCTGTCAAGCTGGTCAACATATCCACTCAATATAAGGCGCGAGTATTTCTTGAGCGAGATGGCATGGAGGTCAATGGAAAAAGCCTGCTCAGTATCCTGACGCTTGCCTGCCCCCAGGGGAGTTGGATTACCGTCAGGGCGGAAGGGACGGATGCCCGGGAGGCAATGGAAAGTCTGGGAAAGTTGATAGATAATAAATTTGGAGAAGATTGATGCAACCCGAAGTTGAGCAAACCATCGTTCTTAAAGGAATCGGAGCGTCACCGGGCATTGTTATCGGAAAAGCATACCTTTTTGATCGTCTTGACTCCCATGTTTCATTTTATAAATTACGCGACGATAACCTTGTGTCAAAAGAGATCAAACGGTTCAGAGCAGCCCTGAAGGAGTCTGAGAAGCAGCTTCTCGAAATAAAAAGCAAACTCAGCAAAATGGCCGGTCGCGAACCGTTGTATATCATTGACGTTCACATCATGATCCTGAAGGACAGGAAATTTATTAATCATACCATCCGGAATATCCGGCAGATGTCTGTCAATGCCGAATGGGCCATCAGGATGACAATTGACAGATACAGAGAAATCTTCGAGAGCGTTGATGACGAATACCTCAGGGGGCGGATCAGCGATATCCGCTATGTCGGCCAGATGATTTCGAGAAGTCTTGCAGGAGAGCAACGGGATGCCATTGCGGATATCGGAGGGAAAGGCATCGTCATCGCCGTTGATCTTTCACCGGCGGACACTGCCAGGATGATGATAAACAAGGTCATGGGATTTGCCACGGATATCGGAGGGAAGACGTCTCACACAGCGATTGTGGCAAGGGCAGTCGGCATCCCCGCTGTTGTGGGTCTGGAGAGCATCACCAGGTTTGCGCGAACGAACGACACCATCATTATCGACGGGTCAGCCGGCCTTGTCGTCATCAATCCGGATCCGGAAATGCTTCAGAGATACGAGGACCGGAAGAAATACTACGAGGAAGCCCAGGAAGATTTTCTGAAGTACGCGAAACTCCCGGCGGTGACGAAAGACAATCACAAGGTCGAGATTGGAGGCAATATCGAGTTTGTTGAAGAGATTCCCTCCGCTATCAGTCACGGGGCGGAAGGCATCGGCCTGTACAGAACGGAATTCATCTATATCAATAAGTCTGAGCTCCCGACGGAGGAAGAACATTATTCCCATTACCGGCGGGTGGTGGGCGTGGAAGGCCTGAAATGGTCCACCATCAGGACCTTTGATCTGGGGGGCGACAAGTTTTATTCCGATCCCAAGCTGGCCAAGGAAATGAATCCTCAGATGGGTCTGAGAGCAATCCGATTTTGTCTGAAGGAGGTGGAACTCTTCAAGGTCCAATTGCGGGCCATCGCACGTGCCAGTGCATACGGAAAAACAAGGATCATGTTTCCCATGATCTCCGGAATTGAAGAAATCCGCGAGGCAAAACGGCTCTTCTGCGAGGTGAAAAGCGATTTGAAAGCAAGCGGAGCACCCGTGGGCAATGATATAGAAATCGGCGTCATGATCGAGGTTCCCTCGGCAGTCATCATTGCGGATGAACTGGCAAAAGAGGTTGATTTCTTCAGCATCGGGACGAATGACCTGATACAGTATGCTCTGGCAATTGACCGGATCAACGAACGTGTCACCTACCTGTATGAACCGCTGCATCCGGCCGTTTTAAGACTGATAAAACAGGTGGTTGATATCGGACACCGCGCGGGAATTCGCGTTGCCATGTGCGGCGAAATGGCGGGTGAACCGGCCTACATTATGATTCTTCTGGGTCTCGAGATTGATGAGTTAAGCATGAATCCCCTGGCCATCCCGAGGGTAAAAAAATTCATCCGAGGTTCAACCCTCAAGGAGTCCCGGAAGTTGCTGGATAAAGTCATGACGTTTTCATCGGCTGCGGAGATTCGTGAGTTTGTTAAAAGTTACATGAGAAAACGATTCCCCGAAGAATTTCCCGTCAACAATCACTAACAGGGCGAAGGGTCAGATTTTTAGGGAATGCAATGCTGTCAAAAATAAAATCCTGGACGACGGAAATTGGAGAATATCATGCGGGACGTTTGTATCGTGAAGACAATTTCCCCCTCTACTGGCTGGTCAAAAAAGTGTTGTCCAAGGTTGAGTTTGCCGATGAGCATGTCGAGACGTTAAAAACACTTTCGGGGAAAGGCATTGTCATTTATGCCCTGAAAAACAAGAGTCAGCTGAACAGCCTCATCATTCGAGAACTTGCCGCCCGGAAGGGCATCCCGAGACCCATCTATTGCTACGGAATAAACATGATCTTCTGGCAGCCTTTTATCATGGCAGCAAGGGTGATCATGTCCTATCTGTTTCATCGTTTATTCAAAAGAAACGCTCCTCTCAACGCCTGCAAAAGCGGTTACCTGGGACGTATTGTCAGGGAAGGGGGAAGTGTGATTATTCATCTTGGCGGTTCGGAATGGATTGAAAACTCCCACGCACGGGATGCCATTATCGAGTTGATTCGTGCTCAGAAACAATTGAATGTTCCCATTTTCCTTGTTCCCCTGATGATTACCTATGGAAGAAGACGGGAAAAGGAAAAAGAAAGCCTGCTCAACATTCTATTCGGACAGACGGAAGATACCGGCGCCCTGCGGCGTATCATGACGTTTCTCCGGTATTCCAACCAGGCGGCTGTTATTCCTGCCGAGTCGGTGAGCCTTGAGGATGTTATGAGCGGGAAGGATGAGGTCCCGGAAGAAACCCTTTATCAGGAGCTGAGGGGTGAATTGATCGACCGGATTGATGCGGAAAAGACGAGCATCGTTGGGCCGGTGTTGAAGTCGAAAGAAGAGACGATCAACATGGTGCTTGCGGATGAGAGTCTTATTCAATTTATGGAACGCATGGCTGCGGAGAGGGGAAAGGACTATGCCGACATCGTCAGGGAGGCAAAAAAGTATGTGATTGAAATCGCCTCCGATTACAACGAAACATTCATTGAGGTCTGGGAGAAGCTGCTCACATGGTTGTGGAATGATATCTATGACGGTTTGGTGGTGGACAAGCACGGACTGGCAAAGATCAGGAAAATATCGAAAGACATGCCTTTTGTGATCATTCCCTGTCATCGCAGCCACATCGATTATCTGCTGCTCTCCTATGTCTTTTACAAGCATCATATCCAAATGCCCTTTGTGGCTGCCGGAACAAACCTCATGTTCTGGCCTGCCGGCTTTATCTTCCGAAAATCGGGTGCTTTTTTCCTGCGCCGCACCTTCAAGGGAAATGTCCTTTATGGAGAGGTGTTTGCCAAATATCTGGAAACGCTTTTGAAAGAAGGGCTTCCCCTCGAATTCTTCATAGAGGGGGGCAGAAGCCGCACCGGCAAGATGGTGATGCCGAAATATGGCCTGCTTTCCATGATTATTCAGGCATTCAAGAAGCAGTCTTATGACGATCTGGCGGCTATTCCCGTCTATGTCGGATATGACCGGGTCATAGAGGAAAAAGCCTATCTCAAAGAACTCGGAGGTGCGCCGAAAGCAAAGGAAAAAACGACGGACGTCATCAAGAGCCGCAAGTTGCTGAGGAAGCGCTACGGGCGCGTCTACATGAATATCGGCGAGCCGATATTCCTCAAGTCTTATCTGTCATCCCAGGAAAAGACCTTTGACGATATGACTCTTGCGGAGCGACAGAGTCTATACCGGAAGATCGGCTACGAAATCGTGCTCAGGATCAATCATGTGTCCGTCGTGACCCCTTTTTCCCTTGTTGCCTCCGGGCTCCTCTGCCATGACAGAAGAGGCATATCTCACGATGAATTAATGGATGTGTTAAAACTGTTTTATGACTATCTCACTCACAAAAAGGTAAGCCTGGCAGAGACACTTATCAACAGAGAAAAGGCCGTCGGAGATGCTCTTGCCCTGTTTGATCAGTCCGACCTCATATCAAGAATGGGGGAGGAAGAGGATGAGCGGGATGAAACGGAAGAAATTGTTTATTCTCTCGAGGATAACAAGAGGATGAACCTGGAGTATTATAAGAACAATATCCTTCATTATTTTATCCCCGTCAGTTTTGTGGCGACATCGATGCTGTCAAGTGATGAAGATATGATTCCCCTGAATCAGATCCTGATGGATTACCGGTTCCTCAAGCGACTCTTCTGGCGGGAGTTCATTTTTGATGATCAGAAGGATGATCTGGATGAGGTCAACGATGTGCTGGCCTACCTGAACAGCAGGGGGATGATTGCCGGTTTTGAACGTGACGGAAAAGCCTGGATCGAGGTCAAGGGCCGGGGAAGGATCAACCTGATGCCCTTTGCCGGGCTCATCCATAATTATTTTGAGTCCTACTGGGTCGTGATGAGGGGTTGCGTTTATCTCAAGAAAGGCGCTAAACAAGAGAAAGACTGGCTGAAAAACATCCAGCGGCTGGGCGCAAAGATGTACAGAAAGGGTGAGATCAGAAGGGCCGAAGCCCTGTCGCAATCGAATTATCAGAGCGCCATCAGATTCCTGCAGGACGAAGAGATTCTCGCCGATTCCGAATCCGGAGAAAAAGGCGAGAAAAAGGAAACGAACGTCTATTCCCTGACCGGCAACAGGCCGAAGATGGAATCCCTCCGCCGCAGATTGTTCAAGTTCTTATAGTCTCAACCATTACTTTGCCCCCACCTTTTTTCTCAGATTGTAAAAAGCTGCTTTCCCCGGATAGACGGCGGCATCACCCAGCTCTTCCTCAATCCTCAGGAGCTGATTGTATTTGGCAAGGCGTTCGCTGCGGGACAGCGATCCGCTCTTGATCTGTCCGCAGTTTGCCGCCACGGCGATATCGGCCATGTAGCTGTCTTCCGTTTCTCCGGAGCGGTGGGAGATGACGGTGGTGTATCCTGCTTCTTTCGCCCGCTGAATGGTTTCCAGGGTTTCCGTCAGGGTGCCGATCTGGTTGAGCTTGATCAGGATGGAATTGGCCACGCCGAGGGAAATCCCCTTCTCAAGCCTCTTTTTGTTCGTGACGAAAAGGTCGTCGCCGACGATTTGAATCTTTTGACCCAGGGCGTCGGTGAGAAGCTTCCAGCCTTCCCAGTCATCCTCCGCCAGGCCGTCTTCAATGGAGACAATGGGGTATTTATTAACGAGGGCGCTGTAGAACTTGACCATCTCCTCCGCCGTTTTCCGGGGTTTCTTTTCCGCCGCGAGTATGTATTTGCCGCCTTCGTAAAAGGCGCTTGCCGCCGGATCAAGGGCGATGAAGATGTCCTTCCCCGGTTTGTATCCCGCTTTTTGTATCGCTTCCATAATCAAGATCAGGGCTTCCTCGTTGGATTTGAGATTGGGTGCGAATCCGCCTTCATCGCCGACAGCCGTGTTATACCCTTTGCTTTTAAGGACGGATTTCAGGGTATGGAAGACTTCCGCGGACATGCGCAGCCCTTCTCTGAAGTTCCGGGCACCTGCGGGCATGATCATGAATTCCTGGATATCCACGTTGTTGTCGGCGTGCTGGCCGCCGTTTAATATATTCATCATGGGGACGGGAATGTCTTTTGCCATGACACCGCCGATATACCGGTAGAGCGGCAGTTCCATCGTTTCCGCGGCAGCCTTGGCACAGGCAAGAGACACGCCCAGAATAGCATTGGCGCCGAGGGTGCCTTTGTTTTCTGTGCCGTCCAGGGCGATCATGACGTAGTCGATTTCCCTCTGCGCGAGGCCGTCCATCCCGATGATCTCCGGGCCTATTTTATGGATGACATTTTCCACCGCCTTCAGGACGCCTTTTCCCAGGAAGCGTTTTTTGTTTCCGTCCCGAAGCTCCAGCATTTCATGTTCACCTGTTGATGCCCCCGACGGGACGGATGCACGGCCTGTTATTCCTGAAAACAGGGTCACTTCCGCTTCAACGGTCGGGTTTCCTCTCGAATCCAGTATTTCCCTTGCATATACATTGATGATCTCGGTCATAAGGCCCTCCTTAGTATTGGCGTGGTTTTGAAAAGATACATCAATACAAATGAAAATTCAAGGTCATTGTCTGAAAACGGGCTAAAGGCTCTTGATAAGATGGGTAAACTCATATAAACTCGAATCGCATGAAAAGAACGAAGCTTTTTCTTCATCTGAAAAAATGGCTGGAAAAGGCGATCATGGATTATTCCATGATCGAAGAGGGAGACAGGGTTCTGGTCGGCGTATCCGGGGGAATGGACAGCCTAGTTCTCCTTGATCTCCTGAACACGCCGATGGTTTATGTCCCCCGGTTTTCCATCCTTTCGGTGAACATCGACATGGGGTTTGACGGGACTTACCGGGATTACGATCTTTTGGGGTCGTACCTGGCGGGTAACGGTTATTCCTATGTCATGGAAAAGACAGACATCGGACCGCTGTCCCACAGCGACTATAATAAAAAGAATCCCTGTTTTCTCTGTTCGAGACTGCGCAGAAAGAGAATCTTTGAAATTGCGGATGAAGAAAAGTGCAGCAAAATTGCCTTTGCCCATCACAAGGATGATATAATCGAGACATTCCTTATCAATCTTTTTTTTGGGCGGGAAATCAGCACCATGATGCCGAAGCAGTCGATTTTCGGGGGGAAACTTCACATCATCCGTCCCCTTGCTTACATTAGCGAGGAATTGATCAAGAAGTACGGAAAAGAGCAGGGACTCCCGGCAATGGAAAATAAATGTCCCACAAGCAAAACCTCGAGGAGAGTGTACATCAAAAACCTCCTGAGAGAACTGGAAGAGGAAAATAAAGGTATCCGGGAAAATATCTATAAGGCCTTGAGGCATGTTAAGGTGGATTATCTGCCCCCCGGAGGGAACAGAAAATAGGGAATAGGGAACAGATATTGTGGCAAAAAAAGGAACATCAGAGAAGATCATCGCCCAGAATAAGACAGCCCGTATCAATTATTATATAGAGGATACATTCGAGGCCGGGATCGTCCTGCTCGGCACGGAGGTAAAGTCCCTGCGGGAAGGGAAGGCGAACCTGAAGGATTGCTACGCCCTGGTAAAGGACGGAGAGGTCTATGTCCATGACATGCACATAAGCCCCTATTCTCACGGCAACCGGTTGAATCATGATCCCCTCCGGGTCCGGAAACTCCTTTTTCACAAAACGGAGATCAAGCGGCTTTACGGAAAATCGAGGGAGAGGGGGCTGGCGCTCATTCCTCTAAAGTTATACTTCAGGAGCGGCAAGGTGAAGATCGAAATCGGAGTCGGAAGAGGAAAGAAGCTTTACGACAAGAGGGAAAGTCTGAAAGTCAAGGCGGACCGCAGGGATATGGAAAGAGGTCTGAGAGGCAGGGATTGACTGTCTGAGTTTCAATTTCTTGACATGCGACGGAAACCGCAGTATACTAAAACCAAAACATCCCTTGATTACCAGACTCCAGCATGGGGGCGAAATGGTTTCGACGGGGATATGGAAGCTGTGGTGGCATACCGAGGTTCCTACCAGGCCTCGTTAAACAGGTAGGACACATATAAGCGCAAACAATTACGATTACGCTTTAGCCGCATAGACGGCTACGTCCTACTGATCCCGCCTGCCGGATCAGATAAGGGCGTCATAAAGGCAGGATAGCTGATCCCGCTTTCCCGAAGCGGGAGGGGCGAAAACCAAAAGGGATAGTTCCCGAATAATCCTGCCTCCGGGAGTTTTCAGGAACGAAATCAAAACAGAGGCTATGTATGTAGAAGCTCCAGTGGAATATTTTCGGACGCGGGTTCGACTCCCGCCGCCTCCACCAGGACCTCATCCAATACAATCCCAAGAAGTACAAAACCCGTTAGAAATAGCGGGTTTTTTCTTTTGTTTTTTCCAAAGACATGCTATAGGTTCTATTGAAATCCGGCAATTGTGGGGGCCTATTTGCCCATAAAAGCCCCCAAAGAAAATAAGAGGCCCCCAAAAAGGGAGGAACGCATTTATGCCAAAGAGAATCACGCCCCTTTCCGAAGTCAAAATCCGAACAACCAAACCACAAGAGAATCCATACAAGCTTTTCGACGGAGGAGGGCTTTTTCTCCTAGTCACTCCAACCGGCGGCAAACTGTGGCATTTCAAATATCGTTTCGATAGCAAAGAAAAGAAGCTTGCGTTCGGCACCTATCCTGAAATATCCCTTGCTGACGCGCGGCTGCGAAGAGATGAAGCCAGACGGCAGATTGCCAATGGCATCGATCCTGGAGTCGTTCGCAAAGCACAGAAGCAAGCGAAAACTGAAGAATCTGAAACCTTCGAGGTCATTGGCCGGGAATGGCATACGAAATTCACGCCGACGTGGACGCCGGGGCATGCCGTCACGATTATGAGCCGATTGGAGCGCGATCTATTTCCATGGATCGGCAAACGCCCGATCAATCAAATCAAGGCGCCTGAACTGCTTGCCGTCCTTCGCAGGGTGGAAAGCCGGGGTGCTCTCGAATCGGCACACCGGATCAGGACGATTGCCGGGCAGGTTTTCCGATATGCCGTTGCCACGGGGAGGGCAGAGCGCGACCCCGCGGCCGATCTTAAAGGGGCCTTACCGCAGCCGCGAGAAAGGCACCATGCCGCGCTTACGGAGCCCAAAGAAGTTGCACCCCTTTTAAGGGCCTTGGACGGCTATCAGGGGCATTTTGTCGTGAAGTGCGCCTTGAGGCTTGCGCCGATGTTTTTCACTCGCCCCGGAGAACTGCGCAATGCGGAATGGTCGGAGATTGATCTTGACGAAGCCGTTTGGAACATACCGGCGCACAAGATGAAGATGAAACAGGCACACGTCGTACCGCTTTGCCGCCAGGCGGTGGAGATATTGACGGAACTGAAGGAAGTGACCGGGCCAAGCCGCTACGTTTTCCCGTCCGGGCGCTCCTTCGCGCGGCCAATGAGCAACAATGCCGTTAACGCAGGGCTTCGCCGCATGGGGTACGATAAGGAAACCATGACTGGCCACGGCTTCCGGGCAATGGCGCGGACCATTCTCGATGAAGTCCTGCATGTCCGGCCTGATTACATCGAGCATCAGCTTGCCCATGCCGTGCGTGACCCGAACGGGCGGGCTTACAATCGGACGGCCCACCTTGAAGAACGCCGGAAAATGATGCAGGCATGGGCGGATTATCTTGACGGATTAAAGGCAAATGGCGTGGTGGTTCCGTTCAGGACAATCAAAGGATAGCGCCCTTGCGTTTTGACATAAAATGTCAATTATTATCTGGCGTCGTGAGCGGGCTTATTTGACATATAAGGACAATGCACATAAATTTGTTGCGTGTTTTGCACGTAAATGTCAGTGCAGGATGTAACCTTTTCCCGTAACCCATTCACATGAATCCCAAGGCATCCCTTTTTCACAGCACTTTTCCTAAGATCTTCGCATCGCCAAGACCTTATTGATTTTTTCCCAAAGCGTATACCTTAAGAATGTTCATCTTTCTCCCCCCGGTAGCCCTCGTCGCTGAATTCCTTGTCCTGAAGCCAAAAGTTGTTCAGCTGCGATCCAAAACAATTCGGGATCATTTTATCTATTGACATCAGCATATAAAATATACTATTGAACAAAAATAGTTTAAAAGTATACTTTATTCTAAAAAACGGTCGTCGAAACCAGCGAAGAGTGGATTATGTAAAAAAAGCGAAATTCGGTCGCGCTGTGTCCCGCTTTCTCCGGATTCCGTCAGCTATATGGCGATTGCCGTTGCGGGGACCAGTCTTATAATTCAGTGCGTAAGCTGAAAGTCGAAGAGCACACATGAAGTATGCGGAATTCAGAGCACGTGCATGTTTCAATCGCAAAGACTTGG
This sequence comes from uncultured Syntrophaceae bacterium, assembly GCA_964541605.1. Lineage (GTDB taxonomy): Bacteria > Desulfobacterota > Syntrophia > Syntrophales > UBA2185 > CAZIQY01. The sequence continues at coordinate 45,210 of CAZIQY010000014.1, forward strand.
TTTTCTTCGCCTATGGGAATCTCGTGGAAGATCCTCCGGAAAATTTCGATGCCCGCCTTCCGGCGCCGCCCTTTCTCATGCTGGACAGGGTTCTTTCTTTCAAAGAAAACGGGAAGCAAGGTTCAATTTTCGCCGAACAGGATATCCGGATGGATGCCTGGTATTTTCAGTGTCATATGCCGGGAGATCCGGTGCAGCCGGGGTGTTTTTGCGTGGAAGCCTTCTGGCAGCTTCTCGGTTTTTACTGCGTCTGGCGGGGGGCTCTCGGATCAGGCAGGGCCTTAGGGTGCGACGCGGTGTCCTTAAACGGGCAGATCCGTCCTTTCAACCGGGTTGTACGATACGAGATCGACGTGAAACGTTTTTTTCAATTACGGGAGTCGGGTGCCGGTATTGCCATCGGCGATGGACAGGTATTTGTGGATGATGAACTGATCGCCCGTATCAACGGTGCGCGGGCGGGTGTTTTCATCGGGATTTAAAATTATGTAAGGATCTTGAAATTTAAAATCCAAGGGAGTGATCAAATTGAAGAAAAGAGTCGTCATTACCGGCATGGGAATAGTGGCGCCTAATGCGCACGGACTTGAAGCCTATGAAGACGCTTTACGGAACGGGAGGTCCGGCATCCGGTTTATTCCCGAGCTCAGAAACCTGAATTTTGCCTGCCGGATCGGCGGCGTCCCGCAGGATTTCGACACGATCCTGAAGCGGTATTTCGATCATGAAAAGCGTCTGTCCATCAACGACAATATCGGATACGCCTCGGTATCGGCGGTTGATGCCTGGATGGACGCGGGCCTGACCGTGCCTGACGCCGAAGACGATCGCGTCGATTGGGACTCAGGGGCCATCATCGGTTCCGGCAGAAGCGGCATGGATACCATCGCAACACAACTGGTGCCCATGGTGAACGAAGGCAAGGTGCGGCGGATGGGGAGCCGCATTGTTGAACAGGTCATGAACAGCGGGGCCAGCGCCTGCATAGCGGGCCTTCTTGCACTGGGGAACCAGGTGACTTCCAATTCATCGGCCTGCAGCACCGGGAACGAGGCGCTTATTGAAGGGATGTGGCGGATCCGCGCAGGTCTCGCCAAACGTATGCTTGCGGGCGGATCGGAAGGTGCCTTGCCCTTTGTCTGGGGCGGGTTTGATGCCATGGGGGCCATGTGTTGCAAGTTCAACGAAGAGCCCGAGAAAGGGTCCAGGCCCATGAGCGCGTCAGCGTGTGGACTTGTTCCCGGCTCAGGAGGCGCTGTCCTGATTCTTGAAGAATTGGAAACCGCACTGGAACGCGGCGCCAGAGTTTATGCAGAAGTTCTTGGAGGCGCCGTGAACAGCGGCGGCCATCGCATGGGAGGCTCCATCACGGCATCGAACCCTGAAGGAGTCCGGCGCTGCATTCAGTCGGCCGTGGCGGATGCCGGGATCGAACCCGGAAAGATCGACGCCATCAACGGCCATCTCACGGCCGACTTCATGGATCCCATGGAAGTCCACATCTGGTCGGAAGCCCTGGATTTAGGTCCCGCGGATTTTCCATACATCCAGTCAACAAAATCGCTGGTCGGACACTGCCTTGGCGCCGCCGGCGCCGTTGAATGCGCAGCTGTGGTTTTGCAGCTTCACAAAGGATTTATTCATCCCTCGGTGAATTGCGAGGATATCCATCCCGGTATAGCCGACTTCGCCCATAAGGTTCCGCAAAGTTGCCTGGAGATCCCCGGATTGCGTACCATGGCAACAGCCGATTTCGGCTTCGGGAACATGAACAGCTGTATAATTTTCAGGAAGTGGGATCAGTAGTTTCGCGAGTTGTCAATGAGTGGGGTGTAATGACTAATGAAAAGACTTTTCTTCCTGTTTGTTGCCTTGCTTCTCGTAGCGTCCTTTACCTGCACGGTTTCATGCATAAAAAGGTGTCCACGAAGAGGTATCGGGATCCCTGGATTGAGCACGACTGCTACGATAGCAAAGACCGGTTTCGACTTTGGAGACATGAATAGCTGTATTATTTTCAGGAAGTGGAAACAGTAGCTTCGCAAATCGTAAATGAGAGAGCTGGTCGGGCAAAACTGGACAGGTGCATAAGTGGTAAAACTGTTCTAC
>CAZIQY010000015.1:0-46343 GCA_964541605.1 uncultured Syntrophaceae bacterium
GGATAAAAACAGTAACCAGTTGAACTTATTCACGGATTATTCCGGACAGTAGTGTTATGTTTCAATTAATCTATAATTCTAAACATTAAGTCATTTTTCTGTCAAGAAAAGAATGAACAGAAAAATCCTTATTTATGGGATATGGAAGACGTGTATCCCTGTGGACAGGTTTATAAAATAATCTCAATCAGATCTGCTGCCTTTTCAAGAACAAGGTCTGCCCCTGCCTGAATCAGATCATCTCGACGGGAAGCTCCTGTCAGAACGCCAATGGTCAAAACGCCAACGTCTCGACCAATTTTGATGTCCATGGGGTGATCTCCAACCATGGATGCGCATTTCGGCGCCATCCGCAGTTCTTGCAGGGACAACCGCAGATGTTCCGGATTTGGCTTGACAAGGGGCGTATGATCGCGGGTAATGATAGAGTCAAAATATGAATGAATATCGGGAAACACGCGATTAATAGCCGCCTCGCAATTTCTTGTGACGACTCCTGTTTTTATTCCGCGTTTTTTTAATTCATGCAACATCTCTCTGGTGCCGTCAATGAGTTTCCCGTTTTCTGCAGCTTCCATTTCAATGTTTTCAATCAAGTCATTTGCCTGGAGAACAAAGTCGGCCTCTTTTTCAGGCGAAAGACGTGCAATCATTCTTTTTCCTTCTTCAATCATCTCCAGTACGAATAAATTATCCGGGTTGTTCGGATATATACCGAAACTGTACATAAGTCCGAGCACTGCCTTTCGCATCCCGGGAAAATCGGTATTCAGCTTCGCCAGCGTTCCATCAAAATCGAAGACTATGGCGCTCAAAGATAGTCTTAAATGATTCATGATCCGCAGGTTTCCTTAAGATATCTTTCAAGACGATTGAGGCCTTCTTCGATATTTTCGATGGAGTTTGCATAAGAGAATCTGAGATAACCCTCGCAGTTTTGGCCGAAATCAATACCCGGACTGACGGCGACACATGCTTTTTCGAGGATATCAAAGGCCATTTTGTAGGAATCCTGAGTGAGAGCTTTGACATTACCGAGAATGTAAAAAGCGCCTGTGGGCTCAACGGATATTCCAAGACCAATCTCACGCAGTTTCCTGATCATGAACTTTCTTCTTTGATTGTAAATAGTTCTCATGCGGGTAACGTCGTCTCCCGCGTTGCGAAGGGCAGAGACGCCACCCCACTGTACAAATGAATTTGCCGAGATAAATAGGTTCTGCTGTATCTTCTGCATTGATCTGATAAATACTTTGGGGGCTATCAGATATCCAAGACGCCAACCCGTCATGGCGTATGTTTTGGAGAAACCGTTGAATACGAATGCATCATCGGTAAACTCAAGAATACAGTGTTCGTCATCATCGTAAACCAGGCCATGGTAGACTTCATCCGAGATGACCGGTATTCCCAAAGAAGCAATGTTTTGCATCCTTTCGGCATTGAGGAGGTTTCCTGTCGGATTGGAAGGGGAATTGATCATGATGGCTTTTGTGCGCCGGGTTATCTTTTCCTTAATCGCTTCCGGAGTGTACTGAAAACCATCTTCTTCATATACGTTGACGGAGACCGGAACACCTTCAAAAAAATTGATAAAGTTCGGATAACAGGCATAATGCGGATCCGAGATGATGATCTCGTCACCCCTGTTAAGAATTGATGAAAAAAGAATCAGCATGGCGGGCGATGTGCCGGAAGTGACAACGATCTGATCAGGGGAAAGATTAACATGGTATTTAATATAATAATGTTCACAAATGGCCTCTCTTAATTCAATAAGACCGAGACTATGGGTGTAATGGGTCTGGCCGTCTCTAATCGCCCTGTAACATGCCTCCTTAATGCATTCAGGCGTGTCGAAATCCGGTTCTCCAATTTCCAAATGAATGATGTCTTTGCCGTTTTTCTGCATTTCCTGTGCTTTTTCAAGCACATCCATTACGATAAAAGGGGGAATATTTAAAGCTCTTTCCGTAATCATGGGTTTAAAATCATACCTCGCTTATAATGTTCATCAATTTCAAATTATTTATGTTCGCACCTATATAAAAAGTCTTAGCGAAATATTCCCATATTGTAACAAGCGATCAATGGCCCTTTAAATAATTGGAATCAAGAATTCTCGTGATAATTCTCCTGGAATGGGGTTCCGGGACTTTGAATTTAAAAACGATATCCAAAAAGTTCATGATAATATAAAAAGTAGCCCCCCAGAGAATATCCTCATGGCCTTTATCGTCCCGGCAAATCAAACAGGGGAATGTGTGAGAATGGTGTCTGTCAGTTGCAGATGCATTCGTGGATTCAATTTGATACGAACCATAATTATCTGTTTGAAAGAAGTTTGCCAGAGGAATTTCAACAATCCTGTCTACCTCACTGTTTGGTCGAAATGTCCACGTTCCTTTTACCAAACCTGCGAGCGGGAAGATAGCCCTATTAAATAAATGAAGGTAATATGTTGGCAGTGGGCCAAGAAAAACAATTTTAGAAGGGCAGAGGTTCGTTTCTTCCCATGTTTCTCTGACTGCGTTTGCAAGCAAAAGAGTCATTATCCTGTAGGTATTGCTATCTCTGCTTTGCGCATATTCCCGGGCTTTGCCTGCTAAAACGGGGAATATCCTGCCGGCGATCAGTGGTCTGAGCAACGGATCTATGACAGGGTTTAACATGCCTCCGGGGCAACTGAGATCACCCGGTTGAGAAACCTTCGGTGAACGTTTTATAAGAAGAAATGAAAACTCGCTGTTTTGTCCGGCGTTCCGAACGGGATTTTTTTTCATCTGCAGGAGCAATAAAACTCCGGCGGCCCGGCAGGGTTCATTTGATTTTTTGCTTTTTATGACTGAAGCCATCGTTTCAGAAAAATCGACAGGAATTTTACCGAGCTTTTCCACAATGAATGGTACTAAATTCTCTCGATAACATTGAGATTCAAAATCCGGAGCGATCATTCAATGTTCTCTCCTGCAGGAGGATATTTGCTATTTCTCTTTCGGACCAGCAAGTAAAAGGCAAGAAATCTATAAATCCGCAATGTCCCCCATATTTCTGGATGCTAATGTGCAAATACTTGTTTTTTTGAAGTTCATGAAGGTCAGCAACAGGCACAATCGGATCGTCTTCAGAGGCAATAATGGTAACAGGTATCGTAAGATCAATCAACGCATTTTCAAGGAGAGTATAGCGATTAAAATATTCACGATAGCTTCTGAAGTCGGGGTAAAGAGGCATAATGGCCTCAGTGAGTGCCATACAGGTCTTTTCCCGTAAAATATTAGAGAAGTCATATATGTCGGGGAAATAATACTGCTTTTTTTGTAGAGATCGTTTCCATTTTTTTAGAAAGTAATGACGATAGATAGGGAGACTTTTATCGATCGACAGGGTCGCTTTGTAGGGATCAAGAGCAGGGCTGATACAGAAAACATGTCTGAGACGAGGGATTTCTGAATAGGAGTGCTTTAATGCGATGCGGAGAGAAAAATTCCCGCCTAAAGAAAAACCAACGAGATAATATGGTATTTTATCGGACAGATGAGAAATGTGCCGCACAGCTTGAAATGTTTCTTCCGTCAGGGCGCCATGAAAGAGACCTTCGTTAAGATGATGGCTGTTTCCGTGGTCGCGTAAATTGAGTCGAAAAATGTTGTAACCTATTTCATAAAGGTATTTACCCGTTGATAAGATATATGATGAATCCGAACTTCCTTCCCAGCCATGAATCAAAGTAACCAACCCCTTGGGAGGGTGAAAAGGCTGGGGAGAATAATAACCCAAAAGGCGAATGCCGTCTCCACCATCAATGGTCATTTCTCTCGAATTCTCAATCATCGGGTTTTTAGCCGTTAGTCGAAACTTCATGCTTCCCGTAATGGTCTGAATATGCGGATTTCTTGCCCAGAACTTGGGAATGAAGGAATCCTTCATCGATACCTCTGAATGCACAAAAAGCCTGGCTTTAAGAAACCAGGCTTTTTCAATGTTTTTTGGTGGCGGTGCAGGGAATCGAACCCCGGACACTACGGATATGAGCCGTATGCTCTAACCGTCTGAGCTACACCGCCAGTGTCATATCGAAAGCCCATCCTGCATAAAATTTTCTACATGCGGGAAGAGGTGAATATTGTAACGTAGTGAATTTCCTGTCCGGAAATCACCCCCTCCCCATGGGCAACGCGGTTCACACAGATTCATCATGAACGCATATAGCGGCCAAGTATAACAAAATTTCTTGATTGTCAACCCCCCTGCTGGGGATTCAGTTTGTACACCACAATGACACTCGAATTTGTTACAAACTGTCCGGATGCAAGAACGAGGGCCAGAACGATTTCTTTCTCTCCGTCATTGTCAATGTCTTTTAATTGATAGTCGGCCACATATCCATTGATTTTTCGGGTCTTCCAGTTTTCCAACAGTCCCAGGCCATCCCACTCAAAATCATATAGCTCACTGGATGAAAAGGCTTTAACATTTTTAAAAAGCCTTGCTGCAGCCGATATATTTTTTACAATAATGATCCCTTTTTTCCCTTCGCGACCAACGCTATATGTTAAAATCCTGTGGTTTATATAAGCGTTCTTGTCCGTGCGGTCCTGATTAATTGAAGACGTTCCGTATAAAGCTGTCATTTCGATGCTGTTGTTGCTTCCACCGTATACGTCATCGCTCCTCCAGAGGTGATCATCGCTGCCCCCGAAAGCCTGGAGTTTAACAAGAGGCTTGTCTGTTTGTGAGTATATATTCAGATAATCATTCTCATCAATGGCTATGATCTTTTCACTTCCGCTCGCTGTGAGACTATCCATGGCAAGCCCATAAACAGAAAGGCCCACAGGAATCTTCATCTTCTTTCCTTCTTTGTATTGACCGTCCTCCCAGACTATTTGGTAAATAGGCGTACTAAAGGCCGTGTCGAACCCTCTGCGTTGCCCTAACAGAACGGGAACTGATGATGATTCAATAACCCTTAAGAACCAGGGTAGTTTTGTTGCTGTGGGAACGAAACTACCGTTCCTGAATTCAATAATAAAAGATTCGAGAGAGTTTCCCGGCAGATTTGTCACGATGATCTCTTTCAGGCCGTTATTGTTGATATCCGCCACATCCACGGAGAGATAATTGTCACCAGATTTTCCGGGTATTTTCTCTATAAGTACAAGGTCCCTATTTTTTTTCTGATATATCATGACATTACGGCTATCAATCATAACCACCTCGTTCAATCCGTCGCCATTTACGTCTCCGATATCCATACCCTTGAATTCCGACGGGAACTTCTGACTCATCCAGAAATCTTTTCTGATGATAGGTTCAGGTGTATTGATAAAATCGGGGTTGATAAAGGACGTCAGCGTTCCTTTCTTGCTTGTTCTCATTCCGGATATTATTTCAGATTCGCGGGAAGACTGCGGAGTTTTTCCCTGAGTCGAAGGAGATTGTGCATATGTGGGAGCGGGACCGAAAGATGACGGGGCGATTCCCAGAATGTGCTGATCAATCCTCTGGGCAAAATCATTGATCTTTGGAATGACATCATCCATGCCCTGACTTTGAGAAAAGATACTCACAGTGGATTTGTATGCAGCGATATCAACCAGTTTTCCGTCAATACTCAAGCTGTTGCCGATCTTTGTAATACTTCCCCAAACAACGTAATCGACGTTCATCTTCTTCCCGAGACCGTAAACATCCGTTAATGTTAATTCTTTGGTTCCCGCTTGTTTGAGAATATCAAGAGTCGCATCCTTGCTGATGACTTCAATCTTATCAGCGACAGAAATACGGGATGACAACATGTCCCAGACACCCTGTCTGACATAATCAATATTTTCACTGCTATGCACAGAGAAAGGAAGCACAGCAATCATTTTTTTTTCTTTAGCCCACAGTGATCCACAAAGAAAGATCAGAAGCATAAAGATGATCAATAATCTCAGAACATTTTTCATAAGCATTCCTCCTTCAGATTGGCTACTAACATGTAAATGAATTTTCTTCAAGATTCATTCATCATACTTTATTTCTGATTTTTGACCAGACAAGCCCCAGATATTCATGTACCGCTTTTTCCGCCTTTCGCAGGGCCACAGAAGAGGGATAGAAGTCATCGGGTCGGATATATTTTTTCTTTAAAACCATGTGATTTGTCGGCGCCGGGACAGGCTGAAGTCCGAGTTTATTAAAAAGTGCAACGGCCCTGGGCATGTGACAGGCAGACGTAACCAGAATAAACCGATCCTTACCAACCATTGAACTGATTCGAACAGCCTGTTCCTCTGTGTCCCTCGAATCATTATCCAGAACAATATCATTTACAGGGACATTCATGATTTGAGCTGCCCTGGAAAGGGTTTCTGCTTCAGGATACCGGTCGAAAACAGCCCCTCCGGAAAGAATTATTTTGCTTCCGGGTATTCTCTTATAAATGCGGATGGATTCTGTGAGACGAACGAGCGATTCTTCAGATAATTCGCTTGTCACAGGTAGATTTTTATCGTTTGCATGACCTCCGCCCAGAAGGACGATCCATTTAACGGAAGACGTATCGATAGTAGCAACGGAGCGAGAATCCATCATGAGAGGTGGAAATCGCTGCTCCAGGGGTTTTAATAAGAGGTCCGATATGGCATCATAGCTGAAAAAAAAGAGGAGAATCGTGCCAATTGTTATCAGGATTTTTCCTGTTTTTTGTTTTTTTGTGAACCAGATGAGAAAAATGCCAATACCCATCAGTCCTATAACAACAGATAAGGGAGAAAAAAGGGGCGCAACAATTTTTTTTAAAAGAAACATTGCTTCATTCCTTTACATGAGATGAATTGACAGCAAATAATATTATCAACCGACGATTTTTCCTGTGTGAAAAAGATTATATAAAAGAGGAAGCTACTTTTTTTAAAATTTCCTCAGACGTTGCTATATCAAATGATTTTCGGAGTGATGAGATCTGATGGGGTGTCACCCCGTTCGGAAAACGGAATTGTCAGACGATACACTCCGAATTCAACGATGGCCTGAATGGGATAGCGGGATTTTTCATAGATTCTGATCATGGCCTTATTGTCGGCAAGAACATCGGCCGTAAACCCCTTGATCCCCTGTTCCTGTGCGCAGGAGATAAGAATACCAAGGAGAAAGGATGCAATCCCGCGCCCCTGATATTTTTCGTCGACGACGAAGGCTGTATCGGCAAAAGGGCGATCCTGAAGACGGACATAACGCCCTTCCGCAATAATACGTTCAACACCCGATTCTTCTACGAGACCGATGATGGACATGCAATGTCTGTAATCTACATTGACATATTCCTGCATTTTCACGTGCGGCATGACTTTGATAGGGCTGAAATATCGGTAATAAACGGATTTATCGGAGAATCGGTAAAACAATCTGCGCATTTCCTCTTCATCTGATGGTTTTATTGCCCTGAAACGGACCGCAATATCTCCTCTGAAAGTGTGTGTACAGGCAATTTTATCCGGGTAGAGGTGACCTGATTCTGCCAGATATATTTGATCGGCGTAAAGAATATTTGCAGCTTTTGCCTGTCGTACAAGATCGGCGCGATCATCAGGATGGGAAATGTCGATAAGAGCCTGAGCCCGTTCACGGATTGTCCTGCCGGCCATTGAAGCAATGCCATACTCGGTGACAATAAGATCTAAAGACTCCCGGTTTGTGAATTGATTGGGATACTCATCAACTGAAAGCAGAATGTTGCCTTGCCCCTCGAGATTGCGACTAGGTAAGGCGAATATGGTTCTTCCGCCCCGCGAGTGTTCAGCTCCGGCAAAGAATTCCTGTGCCTGTCCGGGGCCGGGCGTTACACTTCCTTGCCCGATTGGCAAGGCGATACCTCCTGTCAGATCAATTTTCCGTGCAGGAAGAATGGCGATCATCTTATCATTCATGCTGATTCTCATATGATCGGAAACAACGTCAATTCCCTGAAATTCTATGAGTGGGTTTCGATGCAGCCATTTCATCAATTCGGGTGTTCCCTGAGCATATGCCGTCAGGGATTTATCGTGAAAATGCCCCTTTTTTTTATTGCTTACGGCTCCGCATTTGACCAAGTCCATCAGAGGGTCGGTAAAGAAAAAAGTATGAACCCCCAGGTCTCGTTTCCGGCAGAGATGGCGTCCCAGGGCTTCAAATAAGGCCCCCGAGTAGAAGGAGATGCAACTGCCGTCTTCAACAACAGAAGCTACGTTGGCGGCAACTTTGTCGATGACATCATCTACCGGCCATCTCGGAAAGTAAATGGGGGGGTCTGTTGCGTTGACGAAATAATCGAAGTCATCAACATGGACAAATGTATTGCCAAGCGTACGGGGGATCTGATCATTGATTTCGCCTACTACGATGGCTGCACGTTCCATGGCATGTTTGGCAACATCGACAGAGACGCCGAGACTGGCGTATCCTCTCCTGTCGGGAGGTGAAATCTGAACAAATGCCACATCGACGCGGATTGCCCCAGATTCAACCAGTTTCGGTATGCGAGAAAAACGGCAGGGTATCATATCAACGGATCCGGACATGATTGCCTTGCCTGCTGTCCATCCGGCAAAAAACGTTTTCAGTCTGAATTTCTGGGCTGTCGATGTATTGCTGAACGCAATGGCATCGCCGAGACTGACGATCTGAATCAACTCAAGGTCTGTAAGATTTCTCAGCTCAGAGGTCATGAGATATTTGACAAGGGTTCTCGGCTCAGCAACTCCGGTACCAAGAAAAATACTCATTCCAGGTGAAATCTTGGTAAGCACCTCAGACGGTGCGACGACTTTTTCAGCCCATTCTGTAGATTCTTGTCTCATCATGGATCGATAATAACTACCTAGGGAAAAGTGATCACATTTGTATAATTTCAGTCATTATACTGCAAATATTTTTTAATCGGTAGTTTTTTTAATTTATTTTTACCATGTTTTGTTTTATATATTCATCATTTAGTCTGATATCAGTCACCAATGTAAGAATGGTGATTTCTTAAGAAAGTTATCATTCCTGTTACTCCCGCGGAGGCGGGAGTCCAGAACTGTTTAATATTACTGGATTCACGCTTTTGCGGGAATGACACTTTGAGGTGGGATACGACTTTTTACGAAATTTTCAGCAAAAAGGAGAGAAAAAGGTTGATTACAAGATATTCAAGAGAAAAAATGTCGGCCGTCTGGAGCCCTGAAAACAAATACAGGAAATGGCTCGATATAGAAGTGCTTGTATGTGAGGCACAGAAAGAGCGTGGCGAAATTCCTGAAGAATCTCTAAGGAATATCAAAACCAGGGCAGGGTATGATGTGTCAAGAATTGAGGAGATCGAAAAGAACACCAAACATGATGTTATTGCCTTTCTAACGTCTGTTACTGAAAAGGTAGGGGAGGATGGCCGCTTCATTCACATGGGACTCACGTCTTCTGATGTTCTTGACACGTCTCTTGCCATCCTTTTGAAGGAAGCATCGGATATTCTGATCGAAGATATTGATAACCTGCTTGCAGTTTTGAAGGAAAAGGCATGGGCGTATAAGGATGTGCTCATGATCGGGCGCTCACATGGAATTCATGCCGAGCCGATTACCTTTGGCTTGAAGATGGCTCTCTGGTATCAGGAAATGGAGAGAAACCGCTCGAGACTGATCCGGGCCAGGGAATCGATCAGTTATGGCAAGATCGCAGGCGCGGTGGGTACATTCTCTTTCATTGATCCTTCTGTTGAAACATATGTGTGTCGGAAACTCGGCCTCAAACCGGCACCTGTATCGTCTCAGATCGTCCAGAGAGATCGACATGCCGAACTCTTTTGTGTTCTCGCTATTATCGCCTCCTCAATAGACAAATTTTCTCAGGAGATCCGATTGCTTCAGAGAACCGAGGTCAGAGAGGTGGAAGAATATTTTTCACCGGGACAAAAAGGATCGTCGGCAATGCCCCACAAAAGAAACCCTGTTCTTTCTGAAAATCTTTCCGGGCTCGCTCGCTTGATGAGGTCTTACGCCCAGGCTGCCCTTGAAGATGTCGCCCTCTGGCATGAGAGGGATATCAGTCATTCCTCCGTGGAAAGAGTCATTGCCCCGGATGCAACGATTCTCCTGGATTTTATGTTGCACCGATTCACAGACCTGTTGGATTCGCTTGTTGTCGACCCGCATAGAATGTTTCTCAATCTGAACATGACAAAGGGTGTCATATTTTCTCAGAAGATTTTGCTGATGTTGATAGATAAAGGTATGTCGCGGGAGGATGCCTATACCGTTGTCCAGAGAAACGCTATGGAGTCATGGCACAAGGGAATCGAGTTTAAAAATCTGTTATTGGACGATGCGGAATTAAGATCTTATTTAACGCCTGGAGATATCGAAAATGTTTTCAAATTTGAAAGTTTTTTGCAGCATATCGATTTTATCTTTAAAAGGGTCTTTGGAGAAATGATGAAAGAAGAGACATGAAGGGAGTTCTTTAGTTCATCTTCAAATTGATGGCTGATTCCTGCAGATGACCGTATTCTTCAGCCAGTTGATGTCATCTTTTTCGGGAAAATCAATGTTGTAATGAAGCCCTCTGCTTTCTTTTCTCGTTCTGGCGCACCTGATGATCAGTTTTGCCACCGTCGCGATGTTCCTGAGTTCCACCAGGTCTCTTGTAATGATAAAATTTCTGTAGTATTCATCAATTTCTCGAATGATGAGCTCTATCCTGCGATCTGCACGCGCGAGTCTTTTATCTGATCGAACAATACCGACATAGTTCCACATGCATCTTCTGATTTCATCCCAGTTGTGGGAGACAACGATGGATTCGTCGCTTTCTGTGGCACCTTTGGGATCCCATGCTGGGATTTGCACAGGATCATCTTTTGTTTCCCCGAATAGTTCCCCAATTTTAACAAAGGAGCGGTGAGCAAATACAACTGCCTCAAGAAGCGAGTTGCTGGCGAGCCTGTTGGCGCCGTGAAGACCTGTACAGGATACTTCTCCACACGCAAAAAGCCCTTCTATATTCGTTTCGCCGTATGAATTGACCATGATACCGCCACAAAGATAATGTGCTGCGGGAACAACGGGAATAGGGTCCTTGGTAATGTCGAGTCCCAGTTCAAGACACATTTTGTATATGTTGGGGAATCTGCTGATCAAAAAGTCGCTTTCTCTGTGGGTAATATCCAAAAGGACATATTCGTCCCCGGATTTCTTAAGTTCCGTATCGATCGCTTTGGCAACAATATCCCTTGGTGCGAGGCTTTTCATGGGATGATATTTTTCCATGAATGGTGAACCGCTTCTTAATTTGAGAATTCCCCCTTCTCCGCGAACCGCCTCGCTGATCAGGAATGATTTGGCATCCGGATGATAAAGACAGGTCGGATGAAACTGCATGAATTCCATGTTGGCGATGCTGGCTCCAGCCCTGTAAGCCATGGCGATTCCGTCACCAGTGGCAATATCAGGATTCGTTGTAATGAGATATACTTTGCCGGCCCCTCCGGTTGCCAGCACAATAAATTTCGCTCTGAATGTATGAATGGCGTTGTTTACCGTGTCCAGGATATATGCGCCGAGGCATTTATCCCGATCTTTGACCGGTTTGCCGATAACGTTGGATTCCAGGATGAGATCGACCCCGATATGGTTTTCAAAGATCTTGATGTTTCTTTTCCGGCTTGCCTTTTCGTGGAGTGCCCGCTCAATTTCACTACCGGTGAGGTCCGTTGAATGAAGGATCCTCCTCATTGAATGTCCGCCTTCCCTTCCAAGGTCATAAAAGCTGGAATTGCCATTCTTTGCTTTTGTGAATTCAACGCCCCATTGAACCAGTTCGCCGATTCTTTCAGGACCCTCCATAACGACAAATTTAACAACTTCTTCTTTACACAAGCCGGCACCACAGGCTAGGGTGTCATTGATATGATATTCGAAGCGGTCTTCCTTGTCATGAACAGCCGCAATTCCACCCTGAGCCAGATTTGTGTTTGATTCTGACTTTTCTTTTTTCGTTACGATAGATACCGTTCCGAGATCAGCCGCCTTTATTGCAAAGCTGAGACCCGCCATGCCGCTACCCAGTACCAGAAAATCCGAAGTGATTTCCATTTTTGCGATTTCTCCGTTTGCCGATTTAAGCCTTTCCAGATCTTTATTTACAAAGGTCGATCGATTCTATATATAATTTAACTTAAGTTGTAAAATAAAACTTTAAGGGAATCTGGTTATGCTTGTTCTGGGGATTGAAACATCTTGTGATGAATCGGCAGCAGCAATAGTTCAGCATGGCAAACATGTTTTATCGAATGTCGTCGCATCACAGATTGAATTGCATCGAAAATATGGTGGCGTTGTTCCTGAAATCGCATCACGAAAACATATGGAAGTCATCGTGCCCGTGATTCTTCAGGCCCTGCATGACGCCCATGTCGCAATAAGTGATGTGGATGGAATCGCTGTAACACGTGGGCCGGGACTGGTCGGATCTCTTTTGGTTGGTCTGTCCGTCGGTAAAGCGATCGCCTATGCGAGAAAGAAGCCTTTCGTTGGCGTGAATCACCTTGAAGGGCATATTGCCTCCATTTATCTTGCAGATAGTGTTCCCGACTTTCCTTTTGTCGCACTTGTGGTTTCAGGCGGGCATACAAGCATTTATCTCGTGGAAAATTTCAACCGTTTGAAGATCTTAGGGAAAACGAGAGATGATGCGGCGGGCGAAGCTTTTGACAAGGCAGCCAAGCTGCTGAATATAGGCTACCCGGGTGGTGAGATCATCGACAGGCTGGCAAAAGGGGGAAATCGAAACAGAATCCCATTTCCAAGGGCCATGAAGGACACGCTTGATTTCAGTTTCAGTGGCCTGAAAACGTCTCTATTGAACTATACAAAAAAAACGGGACGGTCATTTATGGAAGATGAAATGCAGGATATAGCCGCCAGTTATCAGGAGGCAATTGTTGATGTTCTTGTGAAAAAAACTTTCAGAGCTGCGCAGTTATCATCTGTGTCAAGCATAGTCATATGTGGAGGGGTTGCTGCAAATAGCCGATTACGAGAAAGATTTGTAGAAATGTCCGCAGGCAGTGGCGTTAAAGTCTTTTTCCCGGCGATATTTTTATGTACGGATAATGCAGCCATGATTGCCGTTGCAGGCTACCATCTTTTAGTAAGGGGCCGGAAGGACTCACTGGATCTTAACGCCGTCTCCAGGTGGCCGGAAGCACATCCCGCGTAACGTGCTTTTTTATACCATGCATCAGCCTGACCAAGCGGGCAGAGAGCTTCGTTCTTGCAAAGCGGATCGGATAGCTTGAGATCATGAAAAAAAGAATAAGGTATTTTCATGATAAGTTTATCAGCCTGAAGGGTGAGCCGAAGGCGATAGCAATGGGAATGGCTATCGGTGTGTTTGTTGGTGTAACACCGACCATACCTTTTCATACAGCCATTCTTGTAGTCATTGCTGTTCTTTTCAGGCGTAACGTTATGGCGGCTTACCTTGGATCGTGGGTCATTTCAAATCCGATCACCATACCCGCCTTCTATTTTACTCAGTATGAGCTTGGTCGTTACCTTCTTGGAGTTGCCCCAACTGATTTTAATTTAGCAGGCATGTCCTTTCAACATATTGTCAGTATCGGATGGCATATTGCCATTCCTCTGCTTCTGGGTGGGATTATTATGGCCCCTTTTTTTGCTGTTCCCGCATATTTTATAACGTATCATGCGGTTCTAACGATCAGAAAAAACATGAATCATGACAACTCCGAGAAAAATTCTCAGAAATAAAGGTATACGACCTCTCAAACGTTTAGGTCAGACTTTTCTCGATGATCGGAATATGATCGAAAAGGTTCTTGCGGTGTTGGATGTACAAAGAGATGATGTCGTCATTGAAATCGGCGCCGGCACCGGTATCATGACGGAAAAGATTGCAAAAAAAGCCTTTAAAGTTGTCGCTATTGAGATCGACCCATATTTGACTAACATATTAAAAGAGAGACTCTCAGATTATCATAATGTCGATATCGTGCATGCTGACGTTCTAAACTTTGATTTTTCTTCGATTCATTCACTTTTGCCATCAGGAAAGGTAAAGATTATCGGAAACATTCCATATCATATTTCATCTCAGATTTTGTTTCGACTAATCGATTATCGAGACAATATCTCGTTCATGATCCTCATGTTTCAGAAAGAATTGGCTGATCGAATCTGTGCACATCCAGGATCGAAGATTTATGGGATTCCGTCTGTTCTGGTCGATATGTATACGGTATGCTCTTGTGAATTGAACGTTCCAGCTCAGTGTTTTTATCCAAAACCGAGGGTTACATCGTCCGTTCTTAAGCTTGTCATTCGCGACAGACCGAAGATTGATATAAAAAATCATGATTTTTTTGTCAAAATTGTCAGGCTTGCCTTTTCAAAAAGAAGAAAGGTTCTTTTTAATAATCTTCGGGATCTCCTCGAACAAGGTTATTCAGAAGATGACATCAATGAGGCATTACAGAATTCCGGTGTCGATGGGAGAAAGAGGGGAGAAACGCTGGCGGCGACAGAGCTAGGAGCATTGAGTAATGCCTTGCTCAGACCATAAAAAATCTTGACAAGATTGACTTATTTTGCTACGGAAAGCAGCACCGCTTGGATCCGTATTACGGACTGAGACGGAAGGTGTTGAAGGTATTGAATCGATTTAACCAAAAGCCTCTCGTCTCATAGCGAAGAGGTTTTTTTTGCACCGAAGAGTATTATGAAGATTATTCAATCGTTAGAACAAATGAAGGCCTTTTCAGACGCCCTGAGACTGAAGGGGCAAAAAATTGCCTTTGTTCCGACAATGGGCTATTTTCACGACGGCCATCTATCTCTCATGAGCTACGGAAGAGAAAGAGGTGACTGCCTGGTCATAAGCATTTATGTCAATCCGACCCAGTTTGGTCCTGGTGAAGATTTTGAAAGATACCCGAGAGACCTTGAAAGAGATAAACGACTTGCAGAGAAAGTGGGAGTCGATATTATTTTCTATCCGGAAAATAAAGACATGTATCCATCCAATTTTCAGACATTTGTCAATGTTGAAAGAATTACACAAAACCTCTGCGGATTGTCGAGACTCGGTCATTTCAAAGGCGTAACGACTGTCTGTGCAAAGCTATTCAACATCGTAAATCCCCACATCACCATCTTCGGTAAGAAAGACTTTCAGCAACTGACTGTCATCAAACGAATGGTGCAGGATTTAAATATGGATATAGAAGTTATCGGCATGCCGACCATCAGGGAACATGATGGTCTGGCGATGAGTTCCAGAAATGTCTATCTCAAGGAAAAGGAAAGAGAATCAGCCCTGAGTCTGAGTAGATCCCTGAAGTTGGCAAAGGGAATGTATGATGCGGGGGAGAGAAACGCTTCTATTGTTCTGGAAAAGGTAAGGACGCTTATCGAAGGACATCCCTATACCAGGATAGATTATGCAAAAATATGTAATACAACTACGCTTGAAGACATAGAATATCTTGAGGGGGAGTCTGTGCTTGCGCTTGCTGTGCGTGTTTCTTCGACAAGATTGATAGACAATTATGTATTCGGGGATGTTTTGAATATATAAATAACGCTGCCAGAGCTTTTTATTTCTTAGAGAAAGGTAAATGTAATATGCAAAGGTTTATGCTCAAATCAAAAATTCACAGGGCTACGGTGACCGATGCGAACCTTCATTACGAGGGAAGTATTACGATCGATGAAATATTGATGAATTCCGCTGATATTCTGCCTTATGAAAAGGTGAATATTTATAATGTTTCCAACGGTGAGAGATTTTCCACCTATGTCATACCGGGAGATCCACGCTCGGGAGTCATCTGTTTAAATGGGGCGGCAGCCTGGAAGGCGTCCAAGGATGACATCATTATTATTGCAAGTTATGCGTTGATTGATGAAAAAGCGGTTAAAATGTGGTTGCCCAAATGTGTCTTTCTGGATAAAGAGAACAAAGTTAAAAGCGTGAAGTAAGGCATCAGCAAGATTCGAATAATCTTATTAATAGGCGAAGTGCAGGGCACTTTGCCTATTTTTTTCTGGTTGAAATCACTGATATTTTCTGTTAGTCACACAGAATTACTATATTACGGGGGTGCTTACCTAAAAAGTGAAGAATAAACTGAAAAAAATATTTATTACGGGCCTTGCCATCATTATACCTGTGGGCTTGACCCTCTATATTCTCATTTTCCTCATTGACATGATGGATAGTCTGTTAAAGATCATCCCCTTAAGATACCAGCCGGAAGCAATACTTGGCTTCCGTATTCCGGGACTGGGCGTTATCGTCACCGTTGTTCTCATATTTGTCTGTGGTCTTGTCGCAAAAAGTTATCTCGGCTACAAGATTGTTAGTTCCGGCGAAAGTCTCGTGGATAAAATCCCTTTTGTGAGGAGCATCTACCAATCCATTAAGCAAGTTTCAGACAGCATGTTTGCAGACAGGCGGAGCAGTTTCAAGAAAGTTGTCCTGGTTGAGTTTCCCCGAAAGGGTATATATACAGTCGGTTTTGTGACAGGTAAACCCGGCCCGGAAATCCAGTCAAAAGTGGGAAAAACGTGTATCAGTGTTTTTTTGCCGACAACACCGAACCCGACATCAGGGTATCTTGTCATTGTACCGGAGGATGATCTGCTTCAGGTTGACATGACGGTTGAAGAAGCCTTAACCTATATCATATCCGTCGGTATTGTAACCGCATCAGACCGCCTGAATAGAAGAGAAACTTTGCTTGTTGAAAATAAGGATATCAAATAGGTGAAATTCAGAGGAGAAGCTATATGCAGATAACATCGGAAAGCGTGAAAGCAGGACATCCGGACATCATGTGCGATTCAATTGCGGCAAAATAAAATCCTAATGGAGGATCAGATGAAATATATCAAGCTGGACAAGAACTTAAAATATAAGATTGCCGACATCAGCCTGGCTGGATGGGGGCGTAAAGAAATAGACCTCTCCAAAAATGAGATGCCCGGGTTAATGGCTGTGCGGAAAAAGTATGGCCGCCGAAAACCATTGAGGGGATTAAGGGTTATGGGAAGCCTGCATATGACCATTCAGACGGCTATGCTCATTGAAACACTTAAAGAACTCGGTGCTGACCTCAGATGGGCCTCGTGCAATATATTTTCGACACAGGACCATGCCGCTGCTGCCATAGCGAAGGCAGGTTCTGCGGCTGTCTTTGCCTGGAAAGGCGAGTCCCTCGAGGAATACTGGTGGTGCACGGAGCAGGCACTAACGTGGCCTGATGGTTCTGGACCAAATTTGATTGTCGATGATGGCGGTGATGCCACCCTTTTTGTTCATCAGGGCGTTAAAGTTGAAAAGGATCCGTCATTGCTGAAGAAGAAATGCGAAAACAGGGAATTTCAGATTATTATGGACCGTCTGAAGTATTCGCTGCAACAGGATACAAAACGCTGGCAGAAAATGGCTACGGGTATTATCGGAGTATCGGAGGAAACAACTACCGGCGTTTGCAGGCTATATCAGATGGCGGAAAAAGGAGAGCTCTTATTTCCGGCCATTAATGTCAATGACTCCATTACTAAATCAAAATTCGACAATCTGTACGGATGCCGGGAATCCCTGGCAGACGGGATTAAACGGGCGACGGATATTATGGTTGCCGGTAAAACCGTTGTCGTCTGCGGTTATGGAGATGTTGGGAAGGGATCAGCCCAATCCATGAGGGCATTCGGAGCCCGGGTTATCGTTACGGAAATTGATCCCATATGCGCACTTCAGGCGGCCATGGAAGGCTATGAGGTAAAAATTCTGGAAGACGTCGTGCCATATGCGGATATTTTCATTACGGCAACGGGATGTTGCAATGTCATAACTGGAAAAAATATGGAAAAGATGAGAGACGAGGCGATCGTCTGTAATGTTGGTCACTTCGACAGCGAGATAGAAATACAATATCTTGAAAAAAACAAATTTTGCAGGAAGGTGAACATTAAGCCCCAGGTGGATAAATGGACGCTTAAGTCCGGCCGTTCCATTATTGTCCTTGCCGAGGGGAGGCTCGTAAATCTTGGCTGTGCAACAGGTCATCCCAGTTTTGTCATGAGCAACAGTTTTACGAATCAGTGTCTCGCCCAGATTGAACTGGCAACGCGCAAGTACAAGCCCGGAGTTTATACCCTGCCGAAGAAACTTGATGAAGAAGTGGCAAGGCTTCATCTGGGGCGCCTCGGGGCAAAACTGACAAAATTGACAAGAGAGCAGGCGGATTATCTGGGCATTCCCGTGGACGGGCCATTCAAACCGGAGTATTATCGATATTAATAAGGGGTGAGGAACAGGGAACAGGGAGCAGAGAACAGGGATTTGTTGAATGCATTATTCCGAACGATTGAATCGTATCCCCTTATCCCTCGTCTCTCATGTTTTGACGCGAAGGTACATGATGATGGAGATTGAGCCTAAAATCAAGTTTGCAATCCAGGCGGACAGGACAGGCGGGATCGTTCCGGAACAGCCAAAAGACATAGAAAGGGCGTGAACAACCCAGTAAGAAAAGCCGATAACGATGCCCACACCGATACATTGCATGATACCCCCGCTCCGCTCGGTTTTCATCAATGAAAACGAAATGCCGATAATGACGAGGATCATACTGACCAGCGTAAAGGCCACCTTTCCATGCATGTCGACGAGATATCGCGTCGCATCATATCCTTCAGCCTGTATTTTTTTGACATATCTTCTTAATTCCATGTAACCCATCTTGCTTGCTTCTTTTTGAACAAAGGTAAAATCAACGGGTTTTTCAGGCAGATCGATCACCTTTGCCGACAACCATTCAACAGACGGGAATTGTCCGGTCTGGAATCTGGTGATCATGAGATTATGAAAAACCCACTGGTTATTCTCCCATCGTGCCGTTTCTGCATCGATCCGCATATTTAACGAGAAGTATTTATCGAAGTAATTGATGGTGATCCCGTTTAAAGAGCTTGTCGCGGGATCAAACATCTTGAAATTGTATATTCCCTTTGCCCCTCGGTACCAGATCTGATTCTGCTTGAAACTCCCAAGCGGTTTTTGCTTTTCAATCTCAACGAGTTTTATGTAATCTGCCTTATCGTTGGCATAGGGCGTGATGAATTCATTGAAAAGAAATGACAGAATGCATATGAAAAGAGCAATGATGATGACGGGTACGGAGGTTCTGTACAGGCTGACCCCATTTGCTTTCATGGCCAGAATCTCACTGTACTTTGAAAGATTGCTGAAGACGATCAGAGAAGCAAGCAAAACAGCGACCGGTATGGCCTGGGAGATGATCATGGGTATCATAAAGATCATATAGGCCAGAATCTGGTTAAGAGTTGCATGATTGCTTAAGAACATGCGCATTCTTTCAAAAAGATCAATAATCAGAAACAGCGCTGTAAAGGAAAGAAGGATCAGGAAAAACAACTTTACATATTCTTTTGTCACATACCGGTCCAAAATGGTCATGACTGAATACCGCCTGCCTTATGAGAAATTTTATTAAGAATATCTCGGACGGAAGGCAATTCAACGGGCTTGTCTTTGGCCACCCTGACAAGGAGATAAATGCCTGTAATCCCGAAGATAAAGTTTGGCGTCCAGATCCCGATAAATGGAGGGAGGCCACTCGTTTCGGTCAAAGTCTCACCTCCGAGGATGAGGAAATAATAAATGAGTACGATGATGATTCCTATCATAAATCCCCTTGATTTAACGGCCCGGTGTGATCTGATGCCTAACGGGATTCCGAGAATGCCCATTATAATACAGGACATTGGCAGAGCAATATTCTTATTCAGTTCAACGGCAAGTTCGCGCAGAGTTTTTTTGTCCAGAGCACTGCTTCTCAGCTTTTGCGCAATCTCCCAGATCGTCAACTCGGAACTGGACTTTGTCTTGAGTTTGCTTTCTTCCGCGACGGAGGATTCAAGGTTAAGATTGACGTCATAGAGCCTGAAATCCATTTTTCTATAATTCTTCGTCTTTGTGTCGACAGTATGGGTACTGCCATTCTCGAGCCTCAGGGTGACCGTCATCAGCTTCGGATCAGAGACAAGATATGCTTTTTTTGCTATAATGGTGCTCGGTTCTCTGGTTATTCTGGTGTCGGAAATGATGACCCCCTCCATGAAATTTCCATTAACGGGAATGCTTTCCGCATAAAGAAGAATTCCATTGAAATCATCATTAAACACCTTTTCCCTGATACCGGCACTGGCCTTTTTCTTTGCAATAGTAAAAAGCAAATTCTTCGTTGCATATTTACTCTGAGGAACCAATGAAAAAGTAGTAATCGTCGTCAAAACAAAAGCAACCAAAGAGGCAAAAAGAACAGGGTAGAGAAGTTGATATAGGCTGAGGCCGGATGCCTTAAAAATGGTGATCTCATTGTCAGCGGACAGCCTTCCCAATCCTATTAATATGGAAACAAGAAGGGATATGGGAATTGTAAATATTAGAAATGACGGAAATAAAAGAAGAAATAGTTTGAAAATGTCGATAAAATTAACCCCTTTGTTGACCATCAGGTCCATCAGTTGGAGAAGCTTTCCCATAATGAGGACAAAGGTCAGGACAAAAAGAATCATTAAAAACGGGTAAGATATTTCTCTAAGAATGTACCGGTAGATGATTTTTGGCATTATCTTTCCCGTGTCGGTCGTTGTTCAATTAAATAAGATTAACATGGTTTTATTACTCTGACAATAAATATCAAAAAATCCGTCATTCCGGCGAATCCCGGATCGGAGTCCTGGACAGGCGCCGGAATCTTCTGAAAGAACTGGATGCCGGATCAAGTCCGGTATGACAAGACGGTAAAAGATTGGAGATTTCTTTTTAATAATCCATATCTTTGTTGACCTTGTATTGTAAATCTGGTAATTGCATGTTCTCTAATGTCGAGATATTTTTGCCGTTATAATAGAAAATAAAAAAACGGGAATTCTTTTGAGAAAAAAGAATTCATAAAAAAATGGCGTCTCGCCTGAGCGGGACAGGCCCTTGTGGATGAGGTGACATGTCGTGATTGATTTGCATACACATTCCATATTCAGCGACGGAGAATTGATCCCCTCGGAACTCGTCAGACGTGCGAAGGTTAAAGGTTATCGGGCCATTGCCATTACGGATCACGGCGATCACTCCAATGCTGATTTTATCATTCCTCGAATCGCTCAAGTATGCCGGAAACTGTCCGAAGCATACGCAATTCAGGTGATCCCGGGGATTGAACTGACTCATGTACCGCCTGAATATATCTGTGAACTGGCAGTGGATTGCCGGAGTCTCGGGGCCAGGATCATTGTTGTTCATGGCGAAACGATCGTGGAACCGGTAATTGCGGGGACAAACGCCGCCGCCCTTCAGTCTCCCATCGATATTCTTGCACATCCCGGATTGATTACGGAAGAAGAAGCATTCATGGCTGCAAAGAACGACATCTGTCTTGAAGTATCAGCAAGAAAAGGGCACAGCCTCACGAATGGTCATGTCGTGATAATGGCTCGCCGTGCGACGGCCAGGCTGGTATTAAATACTGACAGTCATGCGCCTCATGATATGATTTCACAAGATACTGCGTTTAAAATTGCCACCGGTTCCGGTATGTTAAACAAAGAAATTCGGATGATGTTTCAGAATTCAGAACTTCTCGTTGAAAAGGCGTTACAGGCCAGGTAGTTCTCTGTCGAATACACTTATGGGCTCTGATTTACTAAGGATTTGCCTTTTGACATATCGAGGCAACCCGAATTGCGGTGGTCAGGGGGTATATATCAAGTATCTCAGTCGTGCCCTCCGTGATCTTGGACATCAGGTTGATGTCATATCAGGCCCGCCATATCCCGAATTAGCTGAAAACATTACCCTTCATAAATTACCCGGTCTCGATCTCTACAACCCCGATCATTTGTTCAAGGTCCAAAAGATTACAGATTTGAAGCATCCAATCAACCAGTTCGAGTTTCTAAACATGTGCCTGGGCGGCTTCCCTGAGCCCCTGACTTTCGGTTTCAGAGTACTGCACTATTTTCGCAAAAAGCTGCCGCATTACGACATTGTCCATGATAATCAATGTCTGTCGTACGGAATACTCGGACTCCGGCGTTCAGGGTATGCGACGACGGCGACGATTCACCATCCCATAACCGTCGACCGCGATGTTGAATTGAAGGCTGCAAAAACATGGCGTGAAAAGCTGAAAGTGAAAAGGTGGTATTCGTTTATCGGAATGCAGAAGAGGGTATCCCGCAGGCTTTCTCCAATCATTACCGTCTCTGAGTGTTCGAAGCATGACATAAGCAGAACCTTCGAGATACCTGCCAGCAGGTTCAAAGTCGTGCCGAACGGCATAAATAATGACTTCTTTTTTCCGATCCCGCACATAAAACGACAAGGGAACCATCTCCTTGTGACGAACAGCGCAGATACTCCCCTGAAAGGACTCGCTTATCTTCTGCACGCAGTTGCTTCCATAAGAAAAAAGCGGAGCGTGAGGCTCACTATTATCGGTTCACCGAAGGAAAACGGTTATGTGAAACATCTGATTACTAAACTTGGTATTCATGATTGTGTTACATTTACAGGTCGTATTAGAAATGAAGATTTTTCAAACCATTATGCGGAAGCCGCCATAGCGGTTATTCCATCGTTGTACGAGGGATTCGGTATGCCGGCCGGTGAAGCAATGGCATGCGGTGTGCCTGTGATCAGCACTGCGGGTGGGGCCCTTCCCGAGGTAATCGGGGAAGCGGGCATCATCATTCCACCCGGTGATGAAGTGGCACTCGAAAAGGCTATCTTGTCACTGCTGGATGATCCCGAGAAGCGAGAGCGACTCGCGTGTGCCGGTCTTGAGCGGGTAAAGCGCTTATTCACCTGGCATCATGCAGCACAGAAGACGGTTGATGTTTACCGGGAAGCGATTCATGCTAACCATTGATTTCAGAAATCTTCAAATAAAGCCGGGTTTTCGAGTTCTCGATGCAGGTTGTGGTACCGGTCGGCATATACGTGCTGTGTTTCAGTCACCGGGTGTGGATGTTGTCGGAATCGACAGGAAATGGGGAGATCTTTGCGAGGTCAGAAATTCTTCGTGTTCTATGAGAAGTGATGAAAGCGGATCGTGCATTGCTGCCATGGCTGATGTGACAAATTTACCTTTCAAAGATTCGGCATTTGACATCGTCATTTGTTCTGAGGTTCTTGAACACATTCCCGACAATGAGGCTGCCGTCAGAGAACTGGTAAGGGTATTAAAACCTGGAAAAGATATGGTTGTCAGTGTTCCTTCTTTTTTGCCGGAAAGAATCTGCTGGGCCATTTCGGAAGACTACCATCTGGAGCCGGGAGGTCATATCAGGATATATAAAAAAAAATCATTAACAAACCTGCTTGAAAGAGCCGGAACAAAATGCTGGAAGATTTGCTATAAGCACGCACTGCATGCACCGTACTGGTGGTTGAAATGTATAGTTGGCCACAAAAATGAAAGATCGCGTTTTGTAAATGCATACAAGAAATTCCTTGAATGGGACATTATGACACATCCATTATGGACACACTGGCTTGATAAATTCTTGAATCCTCTCATGGGGAAAAGTATTGTTTTTTATCTCAAAAAAGGATGCTGATATGCAACTATACGTTTCTCAAATACTTCAGGATTCGACCGTTGATGTTACCGCAATGGGTTCGTTTATTGCCGGGATTCAAAAAGAGACTGGTGAAATTCCGTGGTCCAAAGGCGGCAAAACGAATCCATGGGATCATGTGGAGAGCGCCATGGGGTTGAGTATTGCCGGCCATCTGAAAGATGCGGAGAGGGCCTATGAATGGATGAAACGGTCACAAATGAGAGACGGAAGCTGGTGGACCTCCTATCGGAACAACATTCCCGAAGATCGAACAAAGGACACCAATGTATCATCCTACATCGCCGTAGGGGTATATCATCATTATCTCATTACGGGCGATATGGAATTCCTTAGATATATGTGGACATGTGTAAAAGCAGGTCTCGATTTTTCGGTCAGTCTTCAGACAAACACAGGCGTGATTTGCTGGGCAAAGAACAGTCATGGTATCGTTGATCCCATGGCACTTTTGACGGCTTCAAGTTCCGTATACATGAGCCTGAAGTGTGGTCTCGCTATCGCACGCCGGTTAGGGAAAAAACGGTCCGAGTGGGTGGATGCGCTTTCCAAACTCGGCTTGGCCATTAAAGAAAGACCGCATCTTTTTAATATGATAAAATCCCGTTTTTCCATGGACTGGTATTACCCGGTTCTTTGCGGCGCCGTAAAGGGAACCGATGCCAGAACGAGGATTCAAAAGTCGTGGGAAAAGTTTGTCGTGCCCGGCTGGGGAGTGCGCTGCGTATCCGATCAACCGTGGACGACGATGGCGGAGACGTCAGAACTGGTACTTGCGCTTGCGGCGATCGAAGAATATGAGAAGGCAAAAATCGTCTTCAGTTGGTTGAGTAACAAAAAATTCGAAGATGGCTCTTACTGGATGGGTGTCACTTTCCCCGATGCCGTTGTCTGGCCTGAGGAAAGAACCGCCTGGACGACAGCTGCGGTTCTGCTCGCCTATGATGCCCTGAATCATCTGACACCTGCCTGCCGTATCTTCAACCACAGCTTCTGGGACCATTCATGTTTGGCTGAAACATATTAAAAGGGTCTATCTGGTGAGAAGGGATCACCGTCCATACTTTGTAAAGCGCCTGGATATTGCCGTACAACAGTGGTATGCAAATTACTTTCTGCGTCCCCAGTTTGACTATTTAGGAAAAGGATCGTTATTCCTGAGACCCTGGTATGTGGAGTTATTCGGATGGCCAATAACGCTTGATGACTATGCCAATGTCATCGCCACTCCGGACAAGAGGGTGCGAATGACCGTATGGTCGGATATGGAAGAGGCCGGTCGAATCCAGATAGGGAAATATGCATTGATTTGTCCGGGTGTGAGAATCAGTTCTGCGATGGGAATATCAATAGGAGACAGCTGTATGCTGGCACAGGGGGTTTATGTCACCGATTCTGACTGGCACGATATATACGATCGTGGAGTATCAATCGGCAGAAAGTCTGCTGTGAAGATCGGCAATAATGTATGGCTTGGAGATAGCGCTATCGTGTGCAAGGGCGTAACGATCGGTGATAACAGTATTGTGGGCGCAGGTTCCGTTGTGGTACGGGATGTTCCACCTAACGTCGTTGCAGCAGGGAATCCGGCGGATGTCCTGAGGCAGCTTGATAGCAACAGATACATTGCCACGCGTGCCGACTGGTTTTCCGATCCGGAAAAACTGGCATGTCAGTTTGATGAGATCGATCGCGATATACTGAAGCACAATACAATTTTGGGCTGGATGAGATCACGTCTCTTCCCCCGGAGAGGAGATTAGATGAGGGTTGCAATCGTAGCGCCTCCATATCCTCTTGCAGAATGCCCCGCGCCTCCGCTGGGGGTCACCTATGTGGCCGCGGCTTTTGAAGCATGCGGCGCCGATGTGGTGATATGGGATTACATCATTTCCAAATACAGCCCGGAAAAGCTAAGGAATGAACTGAATGTTTTTAAACCGGATGTCGTGGGAACAACCTCTGTGACGATGAACTTTCATGCAGCGGCTCAAATTATAAGAACCGTAAAGGAATACGACACTTCCATCATTACCATGATGGGGGGGCCACATGTGACGTTTGATGCCGTTAATACCCTCTGCAACCATTCCGAAATTGATTTAATCGTTATGGGTGAGGGTGAAAAAACGATCATGGAGCTTATGTCTTTCCAGATGGATGCGAGACAGTGGCAAAGTGTTCGGGGAACTGCGTTTCGACGAAACGGGGAGATTATCAATACAGGAGCAAGAGAATATATTGAAGATATCGATGCGCTGCCGATGCCGGCAAGACATTTGTTGTCACATTCACGCTATCAGGCGCTTGGTTACCCTGTTAGTATCGTAACCAGCAGGGGATGTCCCTATTCATGTATTTTCTGTCTCGGAAGGCGTATGGTAGGGAAGAAAGTTCGCAGGCGGAAAGCTTCTCTTGTGGTTGATGAGATGGAGCACATTCTGTCATTCGGCTGGAACAGAATCAATGTGGCGGATGATCTTTTCACATCTGACAGAGAAAGCGTCCGCGCGATATGCGGGGAGATCCAGAGGAGGGGCCTTGAATTTACATGGAGCGCCTTCGCAAGGGTCAATACCGTTGATAGAGAAACCCTTCATTTGATGCGCGATGCCGGGTGCGACAGTATCAGTTTCGGCGTAGAGTCCGGCAATGCGGCTATGCTGGAGCGCATACGGAAGGGAATTACGACTGAACAGGTCCGGAATGCCATTAAACTGTGTCGCGAGGCCGGCATCATTGCCCACGCCTCGTTCATGGTCGGCCTGCCGGGTGAATCACCTGAAAGCCTCAGAGACACGCGGGAATTTGCTCGGAGTCTGAATATCCTTTACGGCTATCATTTTTTAGCCCCTTTTCCGGGGACGACAGTAAGGGAAGAAATAGAAAGATACGATCTTGAAATTTTGACACATGACTGGCGCCGATATGATGCAAACAGCGCCATTGTGAAAACATCATCACTGTCGCCGGAGGAGATTGAGAGATTTGTCGCTGACTACGATGAACAAATCAATATATTCTGGGAAAGAATGGTTCGAGGTTATAGAGAAGGTACCAACACGCCAGAAGACGATCTCAAGGTAGAAGGTCATTTCAAAGCACAGCTTGTCTATAAAATATTATCGGAAGATCTCATAGAGTCTTGCGGCACTTTTTCTCTTGAAAATCTTGATTACGGCGGATTGTGTCCTGAAAAGGGGAAGATTAAATGCCTTTGCGGGCGAATCATGGAAAAAACAGGTATGGACAAGGTGGTAATTGAAAAGACATTAGACCACCTTGTCAATTCAGGATATCTCAGGTCGAGTCACTACGATGGACATGTTGTATGGAGATGGTCCCAGAACAACAGTGTCGATCATTAAATATTTTGCCATTTCTGTCTTGCCCGGACCGTCACCTGATCACAGGAAGCCCGTTTCAGTATTCCCAATGTATTTATCATGGGAAGTTCGTTAAAGAGGCCGGAAGACAGGGCCATATGATACATACAGTACGGGGCCTGCCCTCCTTTTTCAGCGTCGCTGAAGATATCGTGTATGACGAGATACCCACTGGGAATAAGATGGGGAACCCAGCAATTATAATCCTTAAAAACGGCCTCGAAGGTGTGTCCCCCGTCAATAAAAACCATGCTGAGCGGTGTTGCCCATGATCTGGCAACCACTTCCGATCTTGCCACAACGGGGATCACCGTGTCTTCCAGAGAAAGATCTGTGACTACTTTTCTAAATATTTTAAATGTATCAATTTGTCCTGTTTCCTCATCGAAGAGTTCGGGATCAAAATAATCCTGACCCGGCTGCTGTTCTTCTGAACCCCTGTGATGGTCTATCGAAAAGAGAATACTGCCGTTCTGTTTGCAAGCCAGCCCAAGGTAGGCAGCAGACTTTCCACAATAACTGCCGATTTCCAGACAGGGGCCTTCTTTGCTCGCTTCGCTGGCAATTTCATAGAGGCGAAACGCTTCTTCATCAAAGAGAAACCCTTTAAATGCATACTCTTTCAAATCATTGATATTCATGTCCGGTTATCCTTTCTTATACGCGGCCGAAACCTTTCTATTCATATAATGACATTTTCCCTGATGCAAGCGGTAGTTATAAAACATGTTTTTTAATCACCATTGACATATAGATTTCTTCACATTATATAAATTAAAATTTAATCTGGATGTTTAAAGAGTCTGAATGAATAATTATCGGCAAAATAATGAAGAACGGCAGGAACAACGTAGCATGGGAATGTGTCGATCCTGCATTATCGTTCTGACAGCACTTTTTATACTTTCAGGCTGTGCTGCTGTGAAGCCCCAAACAGTCACATTCTGCGAGAGTCGACAGTGCAACACGATTAAAGAGAGCGACTCCAAGCAGGAATTGCTCGGAAAACTATCGAAACTCATTAAAAAGAACCTGAACAGGAACATCACTCTGTACGAAACCCCTCCCGGGAAAATTGTAGGCAGTCTGGAGACAGCATCTTATTTTGATAAGGGTTTTTCATTTTATGTTCAGGGCGGCCCCATGCCCGGGGTAGCGACAGTCAAGACAATAAAATTTACAGACCTTGTTTATGTAGACCGTGAAAACCTGGAAATTAAATTCAGGGTATCGCCCACGGGTACGTGGAACGTAACCCCCCTTCTCTTTGCCGAAGCCGATGGCGTTATCTCTATCAGGTCAACAACCGAAATCAGGTATGAAAGCTTCTATCTGCTGACATGGATGGTTGTAGGAACATCCGTATGGTCCCATGAGTGGCTGATTGACTACATTGATCTGGATAAAGGAATTTTGGGAGGATATTATGCTATTCGCGGCGGAGGCCCTCTGACCCTCGGGGGCGGAAAAGGGTATGTCCAGTTGTCATTCGGACAAATTGCAGCGGAGGAGCCTTCAGGGGTCGTTGTTGCCGGAGCTCCTTCAACGGACACTAAAACAGTCGAACCGGCCCAGGAACTGCCACCCGACCTGGCCTTTAAGGTCATTATAAAGGAATCTTCAGGAGACAATGTTCTTGAGGGGGGGGAGGAAGTCTCTCTGAAGGTCGAGATAGAAAACAGAGGAAAAGGCGAGGCACGGGATGTTCAGGTCTTTCTTTCAGGGCATGATGACATCATCCGCCATCTCGGAGAAAAACGCAACCTGGGAGATATAAAAGCAGGAGAAAAGAGAACAGCCGAATTTAAGGCCACGCTGCCCTTACAGATCGCGGCGGATGCCGGGAGCCTCAGAATAAATGTTCAGGAAAAGCGGGGATTCTCTCCATCCGAGGCAAAGATCTTAAAAATTGCAGTCAAGCCCGGGACCGTCAGGGAAAAGGTGGAAGTAATATCTGCCATTCCTAAACTCTTTTTTACGTCTCAGCTGAAGGATCGGAATAACGATCGCGTATTGGACGGTGGTGAGGAAATATCACTTCAAGTAGAAATTGAAAACAAAGGCGAAGGACTCGCCAGAAATGTGCAGGTATTTTTGTCGGGACATCCTACCCTCGTACATATTCTCGGTGGTTCAAAGTTAATTGGTGATCTTCAGACGGGAGAGAAAAAGGTGGCTGTTTTTAAAGGAATCCTGCCAGAACAGATTGCTTCGGAATCGGCCACACTTCGTATTGAAATCAGGGAAAGCCGGGGATTTTCACCATCGGAGCGCAGGGTTCTTCAGGTGGCAATGAGATCTGTCGAGGTAAAGGAAGTTATTGAAGTAGTTTCCGAAGTGGATGTGGACGATATTCCCTCGAGAGTAAAAGGTTATGAGAAAAAAGAGGATTTTGCTCTTCTTTTTGGTATCAGCAACTATCGGGAAAAAATCATTCCCGAAGTGAAATACGCGTCCAGAGATGCGGAAGTCATGGCCAAATATCTTGAGCATTTAGCCGGAATTCCCCGATCCAATATCATGGTGTTGACGAATGACAAAGTGACAAAGAGTGATCTGGAGGCATATTTGGAGGATTGGTTGTCCCGAAGGGTCACGAAGAATTCCAGGGTTTTTGTTTATTATGCCGGTCATGGTGCACCTGATCCACAGGGCAAGGATGCCTATGTTGTTCCCTATGACGGGAATCCTGATTTTCCATCCAAGCTGTATCCGTTGAGCCGAATGTATGGCGCATTGAATAAGCTCCCCAACAGGGAAATTGTTGTCATGCTTGATAGCTGTTTTTCGGGTGCTAAAGGCAGAAGCGTGGCCAGCGAAGGGGCAAGACCACTTGTGATGTCGGTGGAGAATCCATCTCTAACAGTGGGGAAAGTGACCGTTGTGGCGGCTTCAACGGGCAGTCAGATCAGTTCCGATTATGACAAGGTCCGTCACGGTTTATTTACGTATTATCTTCTGAGAGGGATCAGAGGGGATGCGGACATTGAAAAACATGGTGTAGTAAATCTGGGAGCCTTATACAATTATGTCAGGACAAAGGTGTCGGAGAAAGCCTCTCTGGAGTTTAACCGCGATCAGAATCCCGTTCTGCTCCCCTCAGATGTGATAGCCGGCGAGAGAGCCAAAATGCCGGTAGCAAGGACGCGTTAAAAAAATAAAACGGAGCGTTACATGCAACTCGCCTTAATAACCTCGCTTTTACAGATTCACCTGCCGGATCGGAAGGATTTTTTCATGATCCGACATTAGTTTAATCATCATCCCCATAAAAACAATGGTAATATTTTTACATGCCGGGAATTTTTCATTCAATTATCAAGAAATATTTTTAAAATTGTTCTTGATAATATCAATATGTAGTAGTATCATGTAATCCTACCGCAATATGTAGCGTATGATCACTGTATTCAATGGGAGGCTTTCCATTACAGGATAAGGGGAGGGAATATTCGTATGCATGGGAAGATTCGAAAAAGGGACGGTCGGCTGGTTAAGTTTAATGCAGACAAGATTACCAATGCCATTGCAAAGGCAGGAACCGCGACGGCCGAATTTGACATGACATCTGCCAGGAAACTTACCATCAAGGTTCTCAATTTAGCGGAAAAGCTTTTTGACGGTAAAATCATGTCGGTTGAGGAAATACAGGATATCGTTGAAGAAGTGCTTTTATCGTCCTCATTTAGAAAAACAGCCAAAGCGTATATCATCTATCGGGACCAGCATGCCAGGCTGAGAGAAATTACGAACAAAATGGAAGTTGACCTGGTCGATCAATACCTAAAGAAAAAAGACTGGAAAATAAATGAAAACAGCAATATGGATTATTCTCTTCAGGGATTGAACAATTACATTTCCTCTGAGGTCAGCAAGGTATACTGGTTAAATGAGGTCTACTCTCCTGAAGTGAGAAAGGCCCATACATCTGGAGACTTTCACATTCATGATCTGAGTCTTTTGTCCGTTTATTGTGTGGGATGGGACCTTTATGATCTGCTTATGGAAGGATTCAGGGGTGTATCAGGCAAAGTGGAAAGCAAGCCGGCGAAACATTTGCGCAGCGCTCTCGGCCAAGTCGTTAATTTCTTTTATACCCTTCAAGGTGAAGCAGCGGGCGCCCAGGCTTTTTCAAATTTTGATACCCTTCTCGCGCCCTTTATCCGACATGATCGACTTGGTTTCAATGAAATCAAGCAGGCACTCCAGGAATTCATATTTAATATCAATGTGCCGACGCGCGTCGGTTTTCAGACCCCTTTTACCAATGTGACATTGGATGTCACCGTACCAAAATACTATGCGGATCAACCCGTCATCATAGGCGGTGCGCCTCAGAAGGACACATACAGCGAGTTTCAGGCGGAAATGAATATGTTTAATAAGGCATTTCTTCAAGTCATGGCAGATGGAGACGCCAAGGGGAGGGTGTTTACGTTTCCCATCCCTACATACAACATGACGAGAGATTTTAACTGGGATGATAAAAATCTCGATGCCTTATGGGAAATGACGGCAAAATATGGCGTTCCATACTTTTCAAATTTCATTAATTCTGACATGAATCCTGAAGATGCAAGAAGTATGTGTTGCAGGTTGCGTATCGATAACAGAGAGTTACAGAAGAGAGGAGGCGGCCTTTTTGGTTCAAATCCTCTAACCGGCTCAATAGGCGTGATTACAATGAACATGCCGCGAATTGGTTATCTCTCGTCAACAGAGAAAGAATTTATTGATCGCCTTGAAAGACTGATGATCGTCGCAAAAGAGAGTCTTGAAACAAAGCGGAAAGTATTGGAGAAATTTACTGAGGGAAATCTGTATCCTTATACGAAATATTACCTCAGAAACGTAAAGGAACGCTTTAATGAATATTGGAAAAACCATTTTTCTACAATAGGTCTTGTGGGCATGAACGAAGCATGTCTTAATTTGATTGGTAAAAATATTGCAACACCGGAGGGCCAGGAATTCGCCAAAAAAGTGCTTGATTTTATGAGGAACAAACTGGTTGAATTTCAGAAAGAGACCGGGAATAACTATAATCTTGAATCTACTCCTGCGGAAGGTACGTCCTACAGACTCGCTAAAATGGATAAGGCCAAGTATCCCGATATCATTTGTGCAAATCATGATGGAATCGGGGAAAACCATAGAGAACCTTTTTATACAAATTCGACGCAACTGCCCGTCAACTATTCCGACGATATTTTCGAATCCCTCGATCTTCAAAATGATATCCAGAACCGTTACACGGGGGGGACTGTTTTTCATACATACACGGGTGAAAGAATTCAAGATGCCGGCAATGTAAAGACATTGATCCATAAGATCTGCACACAATATTCTTTACCATATGTGACGTTTACCCCGACATTCAGTGTATGTCCCAGTCATGGCTATCTGAGTGGAGAGATCCCGAAATGCCCTGTATGTGAAGAACGCTGCGAGGTTTACTCGCGTGTCGTTGGTTATTTACGTCCGGTAAAACAATGGAACAAGGGAAAGCAGGAAGAATTCGGGATGAGAAGGGTATTTAATTTCTAAAAATGCGAATTGGCGGTTTACAAAAAGTATCTTTAATAGACTATCCGGGGAAGATATGTGCCATTGTATTTACCCAGGGATGTAATTTCAGGTGTCCCTATTGCCACAATCCCGAGCTTGTAGACCCTAATCTTTTCGGGGAATGTGAATCGGAAGATGGATTGATGTCATTTCTTGAAAAAAGAAAAGGGAAGCTTGATGCAGTTTCCATAACGGGAGGAGAACCAACCATTCAACAGGACTTGATCGCGTTTGTAAGGCGTGTTAAAAATATAGGGTATTTTGTCAAGATCGATACGAATGGTTCCAACCCGGAAGTGATGCATAAGATCATCGACGGGAAACTTATTGATTATATCGCTATGGACATTAAAGCACCTTTTAAAAAATACAAAACGGTGACACAATCAAACATTGACGATAATAAAATCCTACAGAGCATCGAAATGATCATGACTTCCGGGATTCCATATGAGTTTCGTACAACGCTTCTTAAATCGAAATTAACTGCAGGAGATATCCTGGAGATTGGAAAAATAATTAAAAATGCAAGTCTTTATGTGTTACAATCATTTGTCGCTTCAAAGACGCTTGATCAGAGCTGTCTTTCTGAAGCAACCTACTCTCTGGAAGAAATGGAAGTCCTGAAGGAAAAACTTTTGCAGGATATTAATTCCGTCATGATCAGATGATATCGATTTAACAGGGATACGCCTAAAATTCTTGCATGGAAAAAGAAGAAGAAAAAACCCATATTCTATTAACTGAAAATGACAAGATCAACAAACTGTTAATCAAACTGGTATCTGATGTTAAGGGATTTACAGAAAATCAGCTTGATCAGATCAGAAGACTGACACAGATAGGCTCGGCCCTGTCGGCGGAACGCAATCTCGACAAACTGCTGGAAATGATCGTTGACGAAGCCCGCGCATTTACGAATGCCGACGGAGGAACTCTGTACATCATGTCTGATGATGAAACAGAACTTTTTTTCGCCATTGTACAAACAAAATCATTAAACATTCGTATGGGGGGAACAGGAGGCAAAATAACATGGCCTTCCGTGAAGCTCCAGAATCCGAATGGAAGTCCGAATCATGCCAATGTCTCTGCATATGCGGCCCTCACAGGAACGGTGGTCAATATCCCGGATGTCTATGATGCGGAGGGTTTTAACTTTGAGGGAACAAGGAAGTTTGATTCGGAAACGGGATATAGATCAAAATCGATGCTCGTTGTTCCCATGCGAAATCATGATAATGATATCATCGGGGTTCTTCAACTACTGAATGCTCAATTTGCAATCACGGGGGAGGTGATTTCATTTTCTATCGAAAACCAGAAAATGACGGAATCTTTAGCCTCCCAGGCCGCCGTAGCCCTTTCCAATAATCGACTCATTCAAGATCTTGAGAATTTGCTGGAATCGTTCATCAGAACGATTGCAACCGCGATCGATGAAAAATCGCCTTATACGGGTGGACATGTCCGAAGAGTTGCCGATTTGACGATGAAAATTGCGGACAAAATCAATAAAACGAAGGGGGGCCCCTTCGCAAACGTTTATTTTAATGATGACCGAATGAAGGAACTGCGCATAGCCGCATGGTTGCATGATGTCGGAAAAATCACCACACCGGAGTATGTGATTGACAAATCAAGGAAGCTTGAAACAATTTACGATAGGCTTGAAACCATCAGGACGCGCATGGAGGTGATCAAGCGGGATTACCTGATAGAACGTATGAAGGAGGGGAACCAGAAGAGAGTAAAAAATCAGGGGATACATGATCTGGATTATGACGAATTTGTAAGAAATATCGAAAAGGATCTTCAATTTCTTTCAGATATGAATACGGGCGCTGAGGTCATGAATGATGAAATGCTTGATAGGTTGCATCGCATTGCTTCTATGCGATGGTTCATAAATGAGAAACAACAGGCTCTGCTTAACGAGAACGAACTCCAAAATATCAGCATTTATCAGGGAACACTGACTGCGGAAGAAAAGGAAATTATCAAGAATCATGCAACTGTTACTTATAAGATGCTTTCACAGCTGCCTTTTCCAAGAAAATTAAAGAATGTTTCCGTTTACGCAGCAGCACACCATGAAAGGCTTGATGGTACCGGGTATCCTCTTGGCTTGCAGGAAGAGCAGCTCCCTTTACAATCCCGTATCATCGCTTTGGCAGATGTCTTTGATGCCTTAACGGCTAAGGACCGGCCGTACAAGAAAGAAAAAACGCTCTCAGAGGCAATCCATATATTGAAATCAATGGTGAAAGAACAGTACATTGATTCGGATCTGTTTGATTTTTTTGTTAATGAGAGGATTCACATCGAGTATGCAAGGAGGGAGTTGACAAAGCAACAACTTGATTTGGATGAATGTTAGGCGTCAGCGCGGGTAAATACGGTTCAAAGCAGTTGGTCGCACTCAACGGTCTCTCCTTGCGGGCTTCCCTCCCTTGGGAGAAGTCGGGTTTTTTCCATCGTTTTCTTTGCCATATTTTTTCAAGGATGCAAGAGAATTGAGTTCCTTTTCCACTTCCTGATATTTTTCGCTCTGTTCAGGAAAATATTTGAGTGCCTCTTTAAAATGAAACGAAGCGCTGTCAATCCTTTTTTTCTTCTTGAAATAGATCCCAAAGTTATAGTGAGAATTGCCGAAATCGTTTATTTTACCGTAACTCATAGCAATGTTATAATAAATGTCGGTGTCATCGATATTTCGTTTTTCAAGTTTTCTGTATATATCAAGTGCGGACTGATAATCAGCTATTGCCTCATAGGCTCTCCCCAGATAAAGAAGGACATCTACATTTTCACCGGTTGCTTCTACGGCCAAAGCCTTGCGGAATAAATGAATGGCCTCAGAGGCCCTGCCCAGCTTGAAATACAGGATTCCCAGATCTCGTAAAATGTCATCATCAGCGGGGGAGATTGCTAAGGCAATTTGAAAGGTCTCCACCGATTCAGATGCACGGCCTAACTTTTCCTGGATTACAGCTAAACCATAGAGAGCATCCACATCCCTGGGATTTTTCTTCAATTCATTTTGGAAATGATGAAGACTTATCTCCAGATTTCTTTCACCAAACATGAGAATGGTTTGAATCCTCTTTAAGTTTCCGACAATACTGTCCAATCCCTTTCTCGAGTACGTTGTCTGGATGGCTGCATCGAGATAACGTATTCTTTCATCAGTTCCCGGGTGTGTTAGAAAGTAGGACGGAACGGAATTCGAGTAAAATTCATAGCGCCTCATTGACTTT
The DNA here is from genome assembly GCA_964541605.1 of uncultured Syntrophaceae bacterium. Taxonomy (GTDB): domain Bacteria; phylum Desulfobacterota; class Syntrophia; order Syntrophales; family UBA2185; genus CAZIQY01. Next base: position 35,917 of record CAZIQY010000015.1, read on the forward strand.
AAAAAATCAAGCATGGCGGCCCCGTCATATCCGGTACTGACAAGGTAGTTCAAACCAAGCCTGTCAGCCTCCTCTTCATGTTCACGACTGTATTTAAGATTTAAGCTGGTGGCGGTTGCCAGAGAAAAGCTGGTTACAGCTGCGGCAAGATCGCTTCCCCCACCGAGAAATGCTCCGGCCAGTATGGCTGCTAAAGTGGCGACCCCGAGTTTCTGCGATTTTTCAATGGTGCTGGCAATGTGCCTGGCGTTGACATGTGCGATTTCGTGAGCGAGAATCCCGGCAAGTTCACTTTCCTTGTCGACGAGATTTATCAGACCCCTGTTGATGTAAACATATCCTCCCGGTGTTGCGAAAGCATTGATTGCGGAGCTTCTTATTACAAAAAAATGGAAATCAAATGGCGCTTTTTGGCTATGCAAAAGAATTTTTTGACCGAGTTTTGTGATGTATACATTAACCTTTTCGTTGCGGATCAACACTTGGCTTTTTTCAAGTTTTTCATAAAATTCCTTGCCAAGTCTATTTTCGTCCTCAATGGTAAACGATGCGGAAACAATCCCAACTGAATAAAACTGGAAAAGCAAAACAATGATAAGAAATACTGCTGCCGGAAGGAGTTCGCCTGTTTGAAAGCAATTTGTTTCATATTGCGACCCTGCAATACACCTGGAAGGTGAAACGTGCAGGTGTCGCTCAAAGTTATATATCATTACACCATGGCCTGAATTAGAAGACATCATTCAATTAACCATATATTATCGCGTTTGGCGAACATAATCAAGAAAACGATGACTTCGATTAAATATCCTTTATTATTGTAGTGGGTATGGCAATATGTTATAGCCAGCCGCAGGATGAAGATTCCGGCCATCGGTAGCATGAAATGAATAGTTTACCGCATGGGCCGTATTGCAGGCAGCGATGGCTTGGAGAAAACGTACGGTTATGACATTACATATTTTGATCGGGAATTTGAAATGAAAGAAGGGCTCGTGATTACGATTGACGGACCGGCAGGTGCCGGAAAAAGCACGGTAGGAAAGGCACTGTCGAAGCATCTGTCTTATATTTATCTTGATACAGGCGCCCTTTACAGGGCGATTGCCTTCAAAGTCATAAATGAAGCGATACCAATGGATAAAACGGATCAACTTGCCGATTTATGCTGTAAGATACAAATTAAATTAAAAAATGTTAACGGCAGCATGAGAGTCATACTTGAGGATGAGGATGTAACGGATAAAATCAGGACAGAAGCCATCGGGCTTCTCGCATCTAAAATATCCGCAATATCTTTTGTTCGAGACACTCTTTTTTATGTCCAGCGCAAGGCAGGCGAGGATGGAGGAATTGTTGCGGAAGGGAGAGATATGGGAACAGTGATATTTCCCGATGCCGATGTTAAGTTTTTTCTGGAAGCCGGCGTGGAAGAAAGGATTCGTAGACGTTATAAAGAATTGAGTATAAGTCGAGACGATATCGATTATCGGGAAGTTGAACGGGACCTTATCCGGAGAGACAAGCAGGACCGGGAAAGAAAAATAGCCCCGTTGATTCCTTCAGATGATGCCGTCATTATCGATTGTACGAATATGTCGGTTGTGGAAGTTGTTGAAAACATGATTTCGCTCATAAAATCAAAACAATAAATCTGGCAGGCGGCAAAAAATATACGCAAACTACGATTTTTTAAATTGAATTAGCTTGATATTTAAAAATCAGTGTGTTACAAATTTATTCTTAATGAATCTTTCATAAAATATCAGGGGGTGTTTGTTTAATGGTTAACGAAGATAACTTAATTTTAGAAACTAAAGAAATAAACGATCAGTTGGGGAAGGGCTCTTCAGGAGAGAGCATAACAGTTAAAAAACCGTCAGGAAAAGAAGAGGATCTTGGGTTCAAGGAACTTTATGAAAAAAGTTTGCAGAATGTTCAGCTTGGTGAAATTGTAACCGGAAAGGTTGTGCAGATAAATAACGATGTCATCATGGTTGATGTAGGCTGGAAGACGGAAGGGTATATTCCGGCAAGAGAACTGAAGGATGACAAGGGAGATATCGCTGTTGGTGTAGGGGATGAGATTGAAGTCCTCGTAGATAAGAGAGACTCGGACGGTAATTTGGTTCTGTCAAGAGATAAGGCCGCAAAAATAAAGGTGTGGGATGATGTAAAGAATGCCTATGAAAAAAACAGCCCGATAAAAGGAGTTGCTATACAGAGAGTCAAGGGTGGTTTATCAGTAGATATTGGAGTGCTGGCATTCCTTCCGGGTTCGCAAATTGATATCCGCCCCGTAAGAGATTTGGACAAGTATGTCGGTCAAACCTTTATGTTTCATGTCCTCAAATATGACCGCAAGAGAAGTAATGTCGTACTATCAAGAAAGACAATTTTGGAAAAAGAGAGAGAATCAGTCCGCAAGATGACCCTGGAAAGTATGGAAGAAGGGAAGATTGTTGAAGGGATCATCAAAAATATTACAGATTATGGTCTATTTATAGATTTAGGAGGAATTGATGGACTTCTTCATGTGACTGATATTTCATGGGGAAGAATTACGCGACCTTCAGAGAGTTTTTCCAAGGGAGATAAAATCAAAGTGAAGGTCCTTTCTTTTGACAGAGAGAAAGAAAAGGTCTCTTTAGGCTTCAAACAACTGACGGAAAATCCCTGGGAGAATATTTTAGAGAAATATCCCGTCGGTTCTATCGTAGAAGGAAAAGTTGTAAATTTAACCGATTATGGAGTTTTTGTAGAGCTTGAACCGGGCGTAGAAGGGCTGGTTCATGTATCAGAGATGTTCTGGACGAGAGAAATCAAGCATCCTTCCAAAGTCATGTCTGTTGGCGAGACAATCAAAGTGATGGTTCTCGATGTTAATGCTGAAGCGAAACGGATATCCCTAGGATTCAAACAAACGACAACGAATCCGTGGGAAACCCTGAAGATGAAATATCCTGAAGGCAGCATTGTAAAAGGAGTCATAAGAAATATCACCAATTTTGGATTCTTTGTCGGAGTTGAAGATGGCATCGACGGTCTTGTTCATATATCTGATATTTCCTGGAAACATACGATTAAACACCCATCAGAGTTGTATAAAAAAGGCCAGGAAATCGAAGCAATGGTTCTAAATGTTGATGTTGAAAATGAAAAATTTTCTCTTGGCATCAAGCAGGTAGATAAAAATCCATGGGACGAACTTTCATCAAAATATACCCCGGGTTCGATCATCCGGGGTAAAGTAACAAACGTGACAGATTTTGGTATTTTTGTCGAAATTGAAGAAGGAATTGAAGGCTTGGTGCATATATCAGAACTGAGTCAAAAAAGAGTAAAGTCCTGTTCTGAGCTATATGCTGTTGGAGATACGGTGTCTGCAGTTGTAAAAAGCATCGATATCAAAACCAAGAAGATTCGATTAAGCATAAAAGATTATGAAACAGCTTCCGAGGGATATTCGGTCAATCAGTATATCAACAACAAGGAAAATGTTGGTTCCAACCTTGGTAAAGTTATGGCTGATGTTAAGATTGTAGATTCAGAAAATTAGACCTCCCATGAGAAAAAAGCATCCTATCCTGTTCGGAATCATTATTTTATTTCTCATCGGCACAGGATTCTTTCTGATCGTATACGGAATAAGTGCCGTATCGGGTGAAAAGCGGTCGTTTGCAATTCATGATCGGGTAGGCATCGTAAGCGTTGAAGGATTTATCGGAGACTCCAACGATATAGTCGAACAGCTAAACCAGTTCAGTGAAGATGACAGCATTAAGGCTGTTATTGTAAGAATCAATTCGCCTGGAGGCAGCGTAGCGCCTTCGCAGGAAATATATGAGGCGATTCTTAAATTAAAGAAAAAAAAGAAAGTCGTTGCTTCCATGGGCTCTGTCGCCGCCTCGGGAGGTTACATGATTGCGTGCGCCGCGGATAAGATAGTGGCAAATCCCGGGTCCATTACGGGCAGCATTTCTGCGATCATGCATTTTGCCAATGCGGAAGAACTTCTAAAAAAGATAGGACTTAAAACATCGGTGATTAAAAGCGGCAAATATAAGGATATTGGTTCCCCTGCGAGGGAAATGACGGCTGAAGAGAGATCGCTTATTCAGGAACTGGTTGATGATATTTATGATCAATTTTTGGATACGGTTGCCCAGAACAGAAAAATACCAAAAGACGATCTCAGGAAAATAGCCGATGGCCGGGTTTTTTCAGGACGGCAGGCGAAGAAAACAGGTCTCGTTGATGATATTGGCGATATCAGCTTCGCGGTAGATCTTGCCGGGAAGCTTTCAGGGATTCAAGGAAAACCGGTCGTCGTTTATTCCAAAAAGAAAGGACAGAAATTCTGGGACTATATATTGGGAAATATGATGAATGCCTTTGAACGGAAAATGGTTGAGAAAAAGCAGACATTCAATGGCGTTCATTACCTGTTCATGCCGCTGATGAATCGTCCTGAAGAGATTCTGTCATGTCAGCAAACGGGTTAATCATCAGGAAAGTCACGTAACGTCCCATTCATTGTCCGGTGTTGCAAAATCCCTTAATTGGTCTCTTCTTTTTTTATGCTGAAGCTTTTTCAAAGCCTTGGCTTCTATCTGCCGTATTCTTTCTCTTGTTACCCCCATCATTTCACCAACTTCCTCGAGGGTAAAGGGCCCGTAATTACAGGCTACCCATGTACAATTAAGAAAAGTTTCATTTTTTAGTCGCCATTCACACGTCGTATCCTGGCAGACTTCTGAAATCAGGATTGCTTTCTTCTTGCATTTATATGTATTGACCAATGAATTCATCTCCTCTTCCTGTTTTGATTTCGGAAATCTTTCATTGCAGGTGGCGTAAAGTAAGTATTCTTTTCTTATTTGTCAACATCAAATCACTATTTTAAAAAAGTGTTTACTTGTTGACACGTATTCGGAGCCTGTTGAGGCGATGGTTGAGGGATTCTCTTTCCCGGTTATTTAAATGGCTGGAGTGACTGAGTGCCTGATGAACCAGAGTAAAGGCTTTGTTGGAATCATGCTCTTTGTGTTCATAACATTTTGCGAGTTCTTCCGTTCCAAAAATATCACATGGATCGTCCAGGATCATCATTTCCCAGAGTTTTATTGCATCACGGTATGATCCCTCACGTTTGAAAATCAGAGATAGAATTTTGCGCGATTCACGGGCGACATTCTTATTTTCTGAAGAAATCAGACGTTCAAGAATACGCTGAGCCGCAGGTATATCCCCACGGTCCAACAGCAGTCCGGACGCGGCGATGAGATCATGCGGTTCAATAACGCCCTCGTCAGAGTAACTATTTAGTATTTCAGCCAGACGGATGGTCAAAAAAACAATGGATATCACATCGAGGCGGTTATGCTCAAAAACATCGACAATGTAACGTGCATCGCGAGACTTGAGCCAGTCAAAATATCGCCGGGGGATTTCACTGCCGGGTAAATCCCCTTCTCGCCTGAAACCAAGAATGGATTCTTCAAGAGTAACAAGCCGACTGTTATCCATCCGGTGACCCAGAAGACGACGCGAAGGATGCAAAAGGTCGAGATGCGGAAGCTCTGAGAGAGGATTGTGAAGACGGTTCATAATCAACCGGGTTGATAGTAAACCGATGTCAAATGCCTTGCCGTTAAAAGTTATGAGAAAACGTTTTGTTTTTGCGAGATCAAGCAAGAAAACCAGAGAGGCACGCTCTTCTTTGAAATCCCGAACAAATATCTGTTTGATGATAAAGTGTTCTTCTTCAAACCAGCCGATTCCGATAAGAAAAGGCAATGTGCCGGTACCGCCGGACAGTCCTGTCGTTTCGGTATCGAGAAACAATCCGTCTCTATAATTGAAACGCTCCATATCGGGATGATTGGCAAGAAAAGACAACGTTTTCATGTTAAGCTGTGATATTGTTTGAAGGTTACGGAATCCATGACGATACGAAACGGGAAGGCGTTTATGTGCCAGATAGAACTTCCCCGAGCCATTTTCCACTTCTTCGCCATGGATGAGTGATTCAATAGAAAGGCACTTTTTTTGTATGCATGGCGGAGAGGCTGGAGTATCTGCAGGACGTCGTGACATGACCGCTTCCACACGCATACGAAGTTCGCTGATTATTTTATTGCCGGTTTTGTCCTTCAGAGAAGAATTGAGATTGCCCGTCAGTCTTTGTAAACGCTTCGTTGTATTCATCGCTTGTTAAGCAAACCAAGGATCTCTAAAGCTACTTCCTTTGCAGACACCCCCACCTCAAGGGTGGGTCCCACACAACTCGGACAACCTGCACTACAAGGGCAGCTCAGGATAAGGCGACGGGTTGCAGTAAGAAGTTCGTCGTGTTTTTCATATAAAAGACCTGAAAACCCGATTCCTCCCGGATAGGCATCGAAAATAAAAAGCGTTGGATCAAAGGCATCCATCCCCACGGCGCTTCCCTCATTTTCAACAGGCGAAAAGGGTGTAATGGATCTTACTCCCCTATGATGACGGACAAACCATTCGCCGCTCTTGTCACCTATGCATCGGTCAATATCCCGCATATCAACCATCAGCAGCATGACTGAAAGGTGCTGCAAGCAGTAAGCCAGACCGGAAAGACCATCAATGATTTCCGCCTGCGGATAGCTGAGCTGGTAAAGGAGATTTCTCGGGATGGTGAACCAGTAGCTCGTGGTGTGCATATCTTTTTCAGGAAGTGTTACTTCGCCGTAGCCGATGTTTTCTGAAGTATAGAATTTGATTTTCTTATACCCCACAACCTTCCGGACCACTTGAACTTCTCCATGCTCTATCATGATACCATGATGTTTCTTTTTGTCGAAACTGTCGATAACTCGAACATTTGTATAGGTCATGGCATCGGTGAAGTAGTCTACGTCTACTTTATGGACATAGGCTTTCTTGCGTTCCAGATCCAGCTTGTCCACATGATACTGCTGGGATTCCACCATGTAGATGGCATCATCATGGACGGCTGTATATGCGCTGTCCCAGTCAACTTCGGCAATCACTCTGTGCTCACCCGTTGTGGTTGTGTCCACGACAACCACGTTTTCAGGATTGATACGGCGGAGGCTGATTTCATCGGCGGAGTAGCTTTCCGCCATCCAGTGCCAACGATCGTCCACTCTGTGGAGAACCCCTTTTTCTTCAAGATAACGGAGAAGCTCCTCAAGGTTTTCCTTACCGAAATGTTCCCCTCGTTCAAACGGAAGTTCGAAGGCGGCACTTTTTATATGATGAAGGAGAATGAGGAGGTTGTCAGGATTGGATCGGCAGTGCTCCGGCGAACGGGAAAAAAAGTAATCGGGATTCTCAACAATGAACTGATCCATGGGATTGCTTCGCGCAATAAGAATCGCAAGACTGTGCCCCATTCGCCGCCCAGCCCTGCCTGCCTGCTGCCACGTACTGGCAACTGAACCTGGATAGCCGACCATGATGCAGGACTCAAGATCGCCAATATCTATTCCCAGCTCGAGGGCATTGGTGCTTACAACACCCATGACCTCGCGATTACGCAGTCCTCCTTCGATCTGCCGCCGCAGGTTTGGCAGATAACCGCCGCGGTATCCTGTGACGAAGTGGGTGTCCAAAGGTTTTTCCTTGCTAAAATGATCCTTGAGGTATTTCGTCAAAATCTCAACGTTCAGGCGGCTTGTGGTAAACACAATGGTCTGTATATCATTTGATATAAGTTCCGACGCAATCACTCTTGTAGGCGTCATGGCAGACTGCCGTATACCCAGTTCTCTGTTGACGATAGGGGGATTGTAGAGGATGAATGTTTTTGATGCGGCGGGGGCTCCGCTCTGATCGATCAATGCAACCGGCCTTTCAAGGAGACGTTCCGCGTGTTCCTTCGGATTGGCAACCGTGGCGGAGCAACAGATAAATACGGGTTCCCTGCCGTAAAAGCGGCAGATTCTCTTCAGGCGTCTTATGACATTTGTGAAATGTGAACCAAAAACCCCTCTGTAGACATGAAGTTCGTCAACGACCACATATTTGAGGTTGGTAAACATTTTCTGCCATTTCGTGTGGTGGGGTAGAATTCCGGCGTGGAGCATATCCGGGTTTGTCACCACGACATGCCCCTGTTTGCGGATCGCTTGTCTGGCATCGTCGGGTATGTCCCCGTCATAGGTGTAGGTCTTGATGTCGGCGTGCAAGTCTTCGATCAGATTGTGAACTTCATGCATCTGGTCCTGAGCGAGGGCCTTGGTCGGAAAAATGTAAAGAGCCCGCGCCTGCGGTTCCTCAAGGATGCTGCTAAGCACGGGCAGATTGTAGCACAGGGTTTTACCACTCGCTGTCGGAGTGACCAGAACGACATCGCGGCCGTTGCGTATCAGATTGACGGCTTCGGACTGGTGTGAGTAAATACGGCTGATTCCTCTTTTTTCAAAGATAACCCGAAGCATGGGATGCGTCCACTCGGGGAAAGAAGCAAAACGACCTTCAAAAGCGGGAAGTTGTCTGAAAGCCCTGACATTTTCCATGAAACGCCGGTCTTCTTTCCTTCTTGACAACCATTCTTTTGTGGTCAGCCTGGCCATAAACCGCCTCCCGAAATACGAGGGTTATTTACTACAGTGGACAGTATAAGTAAATGGCCATATCACCATCATGCCCCCAGGATTATCTTCAGATCGTTTTCAGGCGTAGTGATAGGCATGATATTGAAATTATTTACCAGCAAATCGAGAACGTTAGGTGAAATGAACGCCGGTAGCGACGGCCCGAGGCGAATGTTCTTTATGCCGAGAGATAGCAGGGTGAGTAAGACAGCAACGGCTTTCTGTTCGTACCAGGACAGGATCATGGAAAGGGGAAGTTCGTTAACATCGACGTTGAAAGCTTTCGAAAGGGCCAAGGCGACCTGAATGGCGGAATACGCATCATTGCACTGGCCCACGTCGATCAGGCGGGGAATTCCGCCTATGTCTCCCAGTTCCTTGTCAAAAAAACGGAATTTACCGCAGGCCAGAGTAAGGACGACACAGTCTTTCGGAACCTGTTCCACAAATTTTGTGTAATAATTACGGCCTGGCTTGGCGCCGTCGCAGCCGGCGACGAGGAAGAAATGACGGATATTTTTATTTTTCACAGCCTCGATGACCTTATCGGCAACGCTCAGAATGGCGTTTCTCCCGAAGCCCGTGGTAATATATTTATCGTCTCTATCGGCTGAAAATCCGGGCATTTTAAGGGCTCTCTTTATAACCGGGGTAAAATCCATGTTCGAAATATGGGTTGTGTCCGGCCAGCCCACCTGTCCGGATGTAAAAATGTTTGCCCTGTACTCCGTCTGCGGCTTCTGGATGCAGTTCGTGGTCATGAGAATCGAGCCGGGAAATTCAGCAAACTCTTTTGCCTGATTCTGCCAGGCAGTACCGTAATGTCCAAAATAATGTTCGTACTTCTTGAGGCCGGGATAGCCGTGTGACGGGAGCATTTCGCCATGGGTGTAGACATATATGCCCTTTCCCACTGTTTGCTTGAGTAACTCTTCCAGGTCTTTAAGATCATGACCGGAAACGAGAATGGCTTTTCCTTTTCTTACTCCGAGCGGAACTTTTGTTGGCACAGGATGTCCATAGGTTCCCGTATGGGCAGCATCAAGGAGCTCCATGGCCCTGAGGTTCATTTCCCCGCATTTCAGAACGAGAGCTAAAAGCTCATCGCCGCTCATTTTGTCATGCATCAGGGCAGCAAGTCCCTCGTGAATGAATGCATAGACGGCATCGTCTTCCTGCCCCAATATACGGGCGTGGTCCAGATAGGCAGCAACGCCCCGCAAGCCAAACAGAAGGATATGCTTGAGGGACAGAACGTCTGCATCGGCGGCCGGGTAAGAGTTCAACCCCATTTTCTCTCCCAGATCAGCCATTTCTTCCAAAGTGTTGCCCGGTTTAAAGTTGGCGGCAGCATGAACAAGATTGATTTTCCCTCCCGAAGCCCTGACGGCTTCGATCATGTCGTCTTTCAGGACAATACACTCTTTGATGAGCCCGGCAAACCGTTTCGGGTTAAAGTTGACATTCGTCAGGGTGGCAAAAAGTGCCTCGCAGGTTAAGACATCAATTTTCTTATTGACGATACCGACTTTTCTTCCCGCTACAGCAACTACGGAAAGGCCTGAAAGGGCATAGGTCACCAAATCCTGCAGGGCGGCTACGTCCGGCTGCTTACCGCAAACGCCGGCTTTCAGGCATCCTCCACCTTTGGCGGTCTGTTCACATTGATAACAAAACATAATGGGCCTCCTTTCAAAACGAATCATTGAAATAGATTTGCACAAATAATGCCGTGCATGGCCTTAATAGTAATGGATATCTTGTATCTGTCTTTGACTTAGTACCATATTTCAAAAATACGGTTACGTAAAATGATCTTGATTCACGACA